>CBDTVA010000014.1:0-17075 GCA_965363935.1 uncultured Gammaproteobacteria bacterium
CTTATTTAAAAATAGGCGTCATCCTTTTAATCAACAGACCACTGCCAACAAACCATAAGCCTTCGGCAAACCCGGCATTACTGTGCAGCATACAAATAGAAAGCAATAACAGACTAATGGAAATGGTAGGGAAAAAACTTAGCTTTATTGGATGATGCAGCTCCTGAATCACCGCTTTTTTTTCTTTAATCAGTTTCAGTGAATAAATCACCGCTAGCGATACAAAAAGCAATAGTGTTATGATTGACAGCACCATTGATACCCTCGGTTCGAGATTATAAATGGATTCTGCTTTGGCAATGGCAATACTAAAACCGGCCATTCCCATAACGGATGAGAAAAACGACACAGGAAAATGTGTCAATCTTGTTTGATTCTGCTCCACTTCCATACTCCTTAACTCAATTTTTAAACAATATTTTTGCCACAAGAATAAACGTGAGTGCAGAATTTGTCAGTGACTTTATCACCCGTTGGTCATATCCAAGGGAATAAACAAAGAAATTCAGCTAATACTCAATTTTCAACCGGTGTATCCGGATGGTTGCCCCACTCCGACCATGATCCTGCATATCCCATGACCTTGTTAAAACCGGCCGCTTTTAGAATATAATAAGAAAATGAGGAACGGTGGTGGCTATGACAATAAGCAACTATGGTACTATTTTTATCAAATCCCTTATTCATCAGTGTTTTTTGAATGTCTTCGATGGGCAGCAGGCAAAGATTATTGTTTTTGTCCATTGCATCAGTCCATTCATAATGGATGGCACCGGGAATGTGTCCGCCTTTAAGGGCAAAGTTCCTTCTGCCATGGTATTCGACTAGTGAACGTGCATCGAGCATTTGTAGCTGATCATTATCTAAATTACCCTGGATATACTCACGCGTAGCTAAAACCGTTACGTCTTTATTCAATTCAAAATGGGCCGGGGTCGGATAAGCAGGTGTATGTGATAATGGGTGGCCCTTATTGACCCAGGAAAAAATGCCGCCATTTAGCAATGATAGCTTCTGGTGTCCGCATAGTTCAAGAGTCCATAACAGACGACATGCCTTGCCACCTCCTTCATCATCATACGCAACAACATGGGTATTGCTGGTAATTCCCAGCGAGGAAAAGATCTCCGTCAGTGGTTCATCATCAGGTACTTTACCCATAACAGGTTTTTCTACTTTAACAATATGTGAATAATCAAAGTGGATGGCACCGGGAATATGATTTGCTTTATACGCATCACCGTTGCAGAGATCAATGATAAGCAAATCATCCTCCTCCAGGTGTTTTTCAAGCTCCTGAGCTTCAATAATCAAGGGGTAAGGCATAAAATCTCCAGTGCGAGTAATATCAGCTGATAAAAATTAGACAACAGGTCTGTTTCAGGGAAATAGGCTTCCAGCAAGCATGGCTGCTTATGGAATTATTTTTTAAGGCTGCCCTTATTCCAGTTATCACGAGTCATTTCGCCCAAATGCACTGGTTCAATTCCTGTAAACTCAAGCTCGCGAACCATCTTCATATTTGCCCACATCATTGCATGGCCTTTACTGAAACTGACACGCTTTACTCTGTTTTGCCAAAAGCTGATTTCTTTTTCTGTGGCTTCACGAAGCACTCCGGCGGTTCCATGTAAACGAACAGCTGGTGGACTACTAAAGCGGCCGGAAACAAGCGATTTAATCCAGAACCATTTGCTGCTATTGACCGCCAACACACAAACGTGCTTATTTATTTTGAAATTACAGGGTAGTTGACTCGGAAATTCTTCAAAATAAAATCCAAACCCTGGCTTACCCAGTATCAAAGATCCTATTGGTGTAACATGAGGTTTACCATCTTCATTCACTGTTGCAATTGCATAATGAAATGAGGATTTAAATGATTTTTTGAAAAGTACTTTTACTTCCTGCCAATGTTCGCTTACATTCATCATCCAGTCCTTTGCCGAAGTATAATACTTGTGACTAAAATAAGGTTGTTTTAACTTTACGACACAGTTTATTCGCCTATTTGTAGCAAACACCTCAATGGCATAGCCTAATATTTATAGCATTATTCTACTAGAGCTTCTCGTATTTGCATGTATGCAATCAGGAACTCAAATAGCATTCGCCAGAATAGCTCCATAAACAGGAATATTATTATAAAGAACATAAATAGTGTGACTTGTCGCTTTTTATTCAACAAATTCCATATTCGTTCTCTGCCCAGTTTATAGGCGTTTCCAACAATATCGTATTTTCGAATAAACCACGATAATATGAACCATACGCCGACGGGTAATAAAACCGCCCCTAAGTAATAAAACATTATTAATGCTTCAATACTTAGAAAGCTTTTAAAAGTAAGAAAATCCATCATTTAAATTGAATTAACTTCCTTGTGATCGGCATCGTCTTTAAAAAAACTCAGGTGTCTGATAGTATTTAAAAACACCTGCCAACTCAAGTCTCGATGGCCTTTTGAATGAGCGGTATTAAAGGTTCCGGAAGTTTGACGGCCCCTGACAATGCAAACTGCTGGCCTTTCTCTGACATCTTTTTCCACGTTTTGAGGATAATGCTCAACCATTTCTCTTCAGTATATTCAGGATGTTTATTGGCAAAATCCAGCATATAATGCTCAATAAAGACCAAAGCTGCTACGTCCTCCACCAGCTGGGTATCCGGGTTGTGTTTCAATGATTTCTTGCCCACCGCCCGTTTTGCACGCTCAACCTCATCCTCAGCATAGCCTGCCTGTTGCAGGAGTTCACCCGCCGTATCAGCGTGAAATTTGTACAGGCCGGTACGCCATTGATGATAGCCCTTCTTGTCCATGGGATAGGCATCACGCGCTGACTTCCAGCGCTGAATGTGCTGAGCACGCAAGGCCAGTTTCATGACATCGTCGACATCCGGAGCATAGCGTTCCTGCATATCCGACATTCTGTGGGCATATAACAGTTCTTTTGGCCAGTTTTTCTCCTCAGCGGTTTCCTGGTTGGGGTCTTCGCTATTGGCGGCATCAATAAGCTCGACTGCCTGTTCGAAAATTTGTTGGGTCATGGGGTCTCCAGATAATGATAAGAATGGGAAGCATAAGAAATTCAATACTTTTTTTCAATCTTTAATTGATAATGATTCACATTAAGGCTCAATTTGTCAGTGCATAGTTATAGTAGATGGCCCTTTTTACCCGATCATCAGCAAAGCCACGTAGGGAACAACATTGAAGACTAAAAAGAGGATTTTAAACAAACCCAGAAACGAGTAAATGATGACATTGAATGTATCTCTGGGAAGAGGAAACCATCTGTTCTGCAGGCGGTAAACTAAATCCGGGGCCAGTGAACAGATTGCGGTCCAGAATAGCAACAGGGCACCGTTGATAATAGTGCACCACATAAAAAAGGTTATTAATGTCTGAAGTTCCATGATTTTTTTCCTTGTTGATTTAGCACTGGCAACTATCTTGCTGATAACGTGTTGAGCAGTTTATGATTAAGATCCCCGGTGCCAGATTGACCATCCAGATATAATTTGACAACACTCAATTGAGCATCCTGAGCTTTAGTGGCAATATGATCCGGACTGATGGTATAGCGGCCAAAGGCTTTTGCTGTTGGCCAGTTGATGTGTAAATAACTCATGTAGACCAGTTCTGAACACACGATTCGATCACTGCTGCTGATATCAAAATTAAAGTCGTAAGATTTGCCCAGCTGACGAAAAGCATTAACGATTACCTGCTTTATCTGATCTTTGGTCATTTTCTTGTCTCTTAAGACCACCATATCATCAATATTCATAAAGTGACTCAGGGGATCAAGTTGCACTCCTGTACGCAGGGCCTCAATAATTGTCTGTTCATTGCGGATTTGCTGCTGCCATGGTTTAACGGCTGGGTGATCCCATAAGCCTAATTGTTTCAGCTCCTTTTCACTGCCTGCCCAGATGGCGGCATGCCCCCAGTATCCCGGGATAAACTGATCCGTTAATCTAAACGGCGTTTTTTCCAACAGGATATCACCCGCCTGCAAGGTATTGAGCAGATCCTTATGTACCTTTGTGCGCTGATAAAGTTTGCCTTTACGGCTCTCAACCATACCAATGGAATTTCCAAAAATCTGACTCAGTAAATTAACCCCTTCAGTTTCCAGTTTATTCAGAGAATCATTTTTAACAATGGAATAAAACTTAATTTTGTTCTGTAAAATTGACAACGCGGAATCTTTTTGCATCATCTGGTAGGAAGGACTTTGCTCAATCAGCATGTTTAAATAGGCCAGACTGCTTTCCTGTGAACCGTCTGTCTTGTCACTCAATTTATAGTATTTAAACTGTTTTTTATAGAATTTTACCGCAGACTTTACTTTCTCCCGGTTAAGCACCGAGTGAAAAGCCTGGCTGGCGCCCAGCAACTCATTGCTGGATAGACCAAAGCCCAGATCCGGTTGGTCAATAATTCGCCTGAGCTGCTCATTTTCCTGAAACATAGCGATAACCAGCAAATAGTTGTCATACAAGGTTAAGGCTGCGGATAGAGACAGCATAATCCCTTTTAGCCGTAATTCCGGCTCCATAGAGACATAGCTGTTCCGTAACCAGCATTCACGGCTTTTGGCAACCTGATACAGACGCTGCCGCAGCTCCAGATGTGACTGTATTGCCTGTTTAAACTTATTCAGTGTTCTGGCAGACAGATAATCTTTCTGACTGAGTTCCAAGGTCAGAACGGCAAGCAATTCCAGACTAATGGCCCTATGATGTAAAGATTCTTCTATTAAAGAGTAATAGGATTCAATTTCCTGCTCCAGCGTATTCTGATCGCCCGCCTGAGTATAATCAGTAGTTTTCAGGCAGACAGCATTCGCATTCTGTTGCAGTAATAGAAAAGCAAAAATAAACACTGGAGTAAAAATTTTCATAATTTTTAAATGGTTAAACTACCGGATTTAAGAGAATTTCCTGACTCAAAAAATGACTGTTGTAGATGAATAGTATCAAGCTTAATCCCAACTGTCTAAATTCGTTCTGAATAAGCGCATTTTTGATAACAGCATTTCACGTTTAATATTAAACCAGATCATGGTTCCGGTGATAAGCGCACCCGTTGTCATCAGGATCAATGCCCTGCCAAGGCGTCCATCCGGGTACAATAAGACCAGTTGCGCCAATATATTAATGACCAGAAAACTGATCCCCGTGTAGAGAAATGCCCGCGTCCTGCTGCTAATACCATAGATGACACTGGCCAGACCCAATAAAAGTGCCAGCGTAAAAACGTATAAGGTTTCATTGATAAAGACATCGGCGGTGACCACAACGTATAAGGTACTTAAGGCAATAAAACGAATTTTGTTGTTCATACCTGGTTTGATTTCATCCCGGTGCAAGTGGCTGATCAACAATAAGCTTAATGATACCGGTGCGATGTAAAACAATAACAGACCGGAATAGCTGGACAATAAAGGTATCCATAAATAGATCGCCAGATTCATTAATGCAAACCCGCTATAGACCAGAAAGCGATTATCTTTTTCGTAAAAAAGATAAAACAGTCCCAGTATAAAGAGTGTCACACTGCTATGAAGCGAACCCGTTTGCCATGATAAAGTGAACAAAGCTGTTAGCGGGAACAATTTGACCAGAGTGTCAGAACTTATAATGGGCGAGGGTAAATAGCCATATTGGTTAACTATATACAGAAGCAATGAAATACTCAGTATTGCGGCCGTATCAAACGCATTGGGTGCTACAGTTCCCATCAGCATAAAGCGCAATGACAGCATCAACCCTGTCGCTAACAGATAACTGAAAACGATCCACAATTGCTGAGTATAGCGTCTGGCCATTACAATAGCTGCAATAAAAAGGATAGCGATGCTGAATATGAATACCAGGGAATCCATACCGACCGCATAGCTGTCTGCCAGATAAAACAGGCTGACTATGGCTGCAACAAAGCTAACATAGATCCAGTTAGCCGAGCTGGCAATTAACTGCTGCCGACTGGTCGACGACAAACGATTCATTAGCTCATCAGGAACCAAGGGCAACATGACCCATATAAGGTGAATCAGCGCAAACAGGGTATAGACAGGTACCGGTTTATTAAAGCCCCAAAGCACAATAAGCAGGAGAATCATACTAAAATGTATCAGATTTGCCAGCAGTATATTTTTTATAAAAAGATACAGAGCAATAAATGAGACCACCAGAAGTAAGGTGGTTTTTTCGATGAACAGACCTTCATGGATTAGATTAAACCAACCGCTTATCAGGCCGGTGGCCAGAACCATATTAATAATTAACCAGAGCATGGAAATAATAACACTGATCGTAAGTGCAGGCTTTGTGAAAGAGAGTTTCTGCCAGCCAAATTGCATAATATAAGGATTAAAATAACGTTCCCACAGTACTGCAAATACCAGCAGGGCAAAACTAAAATAAAACGAGTAAACACCATAATAGCCCAACTGGGACAAATATTTTAATGACAGGGTCATTGGATTTATAAAGGATAAAACAACCAGAAACAGCCAGCTTACCAGTAACACAATTGACCAGCTAATAAGCGGCATGGTTGTATTTCGTAACATTAAAAACAGATACACAAGCAGGATCAGCAGATAAAAAGAGTCAAAGAATATTTCAGGTGCTTGTTCAAGAGTGATAATCACTAACAGCAGCAAACCGAACCAGGGCCATAAAGTTGTCGTAATCTTGAGTCCGGGGAAAATTTTATTGTAATACGGTGCGATAAAATTGTGCCCTGACCAGAGCAACAAAGCCCAGAAGACAAAGACAATAGTACTGTTGTTTAAGATCGGATACCCGGAAACGAAGTTATCTGAAACAAATGTACTTATCAGCAGTATTTTTAAAATCAGGGTCACATAAACAGGCAATAGTACTCCTCTCATCGTGCCGGAAACTGACTGACCCGCAATAAATAGAAATACGCTGGCAGTGACCAGATTAACTAAGGCAAAGTGACCGGGGTGAATAAGACTGAGCACAATACTGCTGTTGAGAATAATAAAGGACAGATAAAAAAGACTTGTCCTGAATTTAACACCAGTAGCCGCATCATTATGGTCGAGGCAGATAAGGCGTTGCAAGGTCTGGAAGTAGCGACTGTGCAGAAAATAGCGGCTGAACATCCAGAATAACAGGGTATAAACACTGATGCTCATTAAACTGAGATTTACCCTAAATGAGTCCTGCCATAGTGCAGCAGAGCTCAGATCGCCATGCATATAAAAAAGCACGGCCACAATGCCTGAAGCATAGCTAACGGTCAAAGGTAAGCTGTTTTGTGACCTCATTGCTATCAGCAGTGATGCAATCATTAGCGCAGGTGCTGTTAAAATCCAGCCTGCTGTCAGCGTCACCTCATTGCTAACGCTGTAGCTGAAAAACTGGGCTATAGCGATCAACCAGACCAGCATAACACCGCGCTCAATGGGCTGTCGTATTAAATTGACCGGCACATTAGTGGACCTAAGCAAGTTAAACATTTTTTATCTCCTGTGACTCTATACTGCTCAGCTCGGGTGAAAAATCATTGACTGGATAAAACCACAGGATTTTTTCAGGACTGTGTTGATGTGTGGAGTCCGATTTTAGTAATTCTAATTCATCCGTTCTGTTTCTATCCAGATAATGAATAAAATAAAACAGTACAAAAGCGAGACTAATGACCAATAGACCGGTAGAAGGTGAACTACTTAAATACAGTTTGAAAATTAATGCCGACGAAGAAACAATTACCATAAAGACATAAAACAGTGCTCGATTGTACAGACTCAAACTTAAGAACAAACTGTTCAAGGAGAGTATAAAGAGCAGTATGGCGATCTTGATAGACAGACTAAAGCCAAAGCCTATCAGAACCAGTAGCAGTATACTTATCAACAGGGATGTATTAATCAGTATTTCCTGGTTAAGCAACTTATCTATCTTGCCCATACGGGATAAATGGAAAAAATTAAAACGACTGTTCAAGGCATAGGACAGGCTGATAAAAGTGATAAGTGCCAATGTAGCATCTATGGAAATAAACGCATCCGCGCTGAGCAATAACAGGATCACCGGTAGAAACAGCAGCAGGTAAACATAACCGGCGTATACGTTCCTGGTAAGCCATTGAGCTGCATTTATTTGCCTGGAATTCAATAAATAATAACAACTCAGGGTGATAGCAATACTATTGCTTAAGGCAAAGAACCCTGTTGTGCTATGCCAGAGACTAAAAATACCCAGCAGACCTGAAACCAGCATAATAAAATGAAACAGGTGAATGGTAAGAATAAAGTGTTTAGCTCGCTGCATTTCACTCTTTCTCAGGAAAAAAAGTGCCGCTGAAAATATGCCCAGCAGAGGCAGCGAGGCAAAATAAAACCACTGCTTCGATATTAAGAGTTGTGAGCCTGTTGCCAATCCTCCCCTGACGGATAAAACCAGATCAAAGTGCAGCAGACACAGGAGAATAACGACCAGATAAAGCGGTACCAGTGAGCGATAAACCCACACCAGACGGGCGTAGATTATGCTGCCCAGCAGCATGGTGAGCAATCTTGACAGTTCAGAATCCAGTGATAAAAAAATGCCCAGAAATGACAGCGCATAAATAATAAAGCTAAAATAAGATAATAAACTGAGACGGGTTTTATACTCATTGAGCTGCCCATCCATATAAAACAGAGCGCCGCTGGTGAGCATTAACAGGGGCGCGTAATAACTTAATGAAATGCTCAGCGGGCTGCTCAGAGTAATATGGATAGTGGATACCAGCGCTGAATAAATCAAACTACCCACAGTCACCAGCAATAAATATTTTTTATCAACAAAGATTTGCCTGAGCAGGGCCGGTAAATAATAAATCAGGGCCAGAAGCAATAGCGACATGATAATGGTTTGCAGGGCCAGCAATAACACCATATTCTGACTATTGTGGACCACGGGAACCATTAGCTGAATAGTGCTCAGGGCAAAAAAGATAGGTGAAAAATAGGCTAATAATTGGCGGTTAAATACCCCGCTGATGAGTTTTATGGCATAGAACAATGTCACCAAAGAAATTAGTGTGGAAGCGATAGCCACCAGATATTGAGTACTGCCGATACTATTGATAATTAACCTGGCCGCAGCAGAAAAATTAAGCGGTACTAATAAAAGACCGATAGCCATCAGTATATTGCCACTCACTGAGGCATGCGCAACCTTAGCTCTCAAACGATACCCGGCCCATGCCAGCAGCAGTGTATAACTTAAAATAGTATAAAATATTGTGACACTTTTGCTAAAACCTTCGGTATATGAAATAAAGAAAACAGAGCCGCTGATAAAACACAAAATACCAATAAACCAGCCGATATTTTGCAATAAAAAGGGCACCAGAGATTTATGCCAGCCACTCATTGATTGCAACAAATTTTGCATCAGGTTCTCTTGAAGCAGTTGCTCCGATTGAGTAGATTCATGACTCGTGCTGATTTTTTCTTTCTCTGCCCAGACATTATTATCTCTATTTTCTAATCTGTCCGAGTTGCTTGTTCCCTTCTCCAGGACTGTTGAAACCTGAGTGACTATGGGCGGGATCTGTACAGTTTGAGCGTTGCTAGTATTAGCAATAGCACCATCATCGATAGCCTGATCGCTATCAGCCAGCCAGATACTTTCATCCAGTTCAGCCTCCAGTTCGAGCAGACTGGATTTGTTTAATTCTGTTGCCGCTGAACCCTTCTGTTGTTCAACAGTGGCGTGGTGACCAACAGGAAATTGACGCTGACTGATTTTTTGCTGGCTTTGAAGTTGAGATTTGAGTGTTTTATTGCGCTTGAATAAATATAGATTGAGACCTGCAGAAAAGATTAACAGACTCCATAGCACGGCCGTATCTGAATATCCAAAAAGACTGACCAGTATGTTCAGGGGATAGAAAAAACTACTTGACATAATAATAAACTCCAGCGTATGTCCCTCCAGTTTAGCCCAACACCTCAGTTAAAGCTCTTTCTGGCTGAGGAGGAGGGCTAGATCGGAGACAGGATAAATCAGCTTGTAAATTTGCGTTTGAGTTCATCCATTTCAGAGTTGATTTCCGCTTCAATTTCCATCTCAACATAAATTTCCTCCTGGAGACTTTGCTGACCTTCAAGTTCAGAGCGTGCCTGGGCTCGCGCTTCCATCTCCATCACCTTATCCTCCATGCGGTTGAAGTTATCCTGGGTAATGAGATGCGCATCAAAATCGACACCGGCATTGAGCATATACTCCTGTGTCTGGGCAGCCCTCTGGCGGGCAACCAGACTGCCCTGCTTACGTTTGGCATCGACTAATTTATCTTCCAGTTGTTTGAGCTGATGTTTAAGATCGCTGCTGGTTCTGCTTGCTGCACGCCACATGGGTTCAACACGATTAAGGATCATCTCATGTTGCTTTTTCTGACCCAATGCCGCCCGGGCAAGCTCTTCATTGGCATTTTTAATGGCGACTTCCGCTTTTAGCTGCCATTCTTCGCATTTTGAGCGGTGTTGCTCCAGTTCGCGAAACAAACGCTTCTCACTGGCAATTGCGGTAATGACGCCCTCTTTGGAATGGCGTATATTTTCTTCCATTTCACGAATAATCTGTTTAATCATTCGTTCCGGATCTTCAACTTTATCAATTAAATCATTGATATTAGCATTAATAAGATCATTTATACGTCTAAAAACATTACTCATTTTGTTCTCCTTCAATAGCTATTCAAGCGTTTTTAATATCAAAACTGCAATTAATTAAGCAGTGTTGAATATAATATGACACATATTTAAACAGTGTTCAATAAAAATTTAAAATTAATTAAACATTGCATAATAAATGTAGGATTATTACTATAGAGATCCGGCTATTTAGAATTAGTTAAAATTCTTATATACTATAAAAAGAAAATAAATGTTATCGGCAAAATTATGCGTGCAACGTTAAAATGGCTTGGCCTGATACTTTTTATAGGAGTACTGATCAGTTGGCATAGTCAGTCTCACTATAATAGTCACATTGAAAAAATATTTGCTGTCGCAAACCAGTCAGAGCGGGTTTTAAAAGCCCCCATACAGGATTTTTCCGGCCCGGTTTTCTATTTATCGGATTTAAAGGGAAAACCCGTTTTACTCGATTTCTGGGCATCCTGGTGTCCATCCTGCCGGGCTTCCATGCCGGAACTGGAAAGTATGCACCAGCATTATGCTGACAAGTTGACCATTCTGGCTGTCAATGTCCTGGAACCCCCCCGGGATGGAATAAAATACGCCACGGAAGGTGGCTATGACCTGAGGTTTGTTCATAGCAACAAACTGGCGGCTATTTTCAAGATCAAGGTTTTACCAACCAAAATTTTACTGGATCCTGAGGGCAATGTGATCTGGGCCAATACCGGCCATATCCCCTTCCTGACCCATAAGTGGCTGGAAAATCAACTCTGATCCACCCTTGTATTCAATCCCCGGAAAAACTACTATACCCAAACTACTTGGAAATGCAGGAATTCAGTGAGTCCATAAGTTTGTTATTCAAGGCATGAAGTCGCGTGAATAGCCAACCTATTTAAAGACTTCATAACGCCGAAGAACGAACTTATTGGGCTTGCTGAAACCTGCATTTTCAAGTAGTTTGGGTATATGTTCAGCTAAACTCTCTTGATGAAAGGACGAGATAATGAGTATAGAGTTTTTAATTGGCGGCAATTCCCGAACACAGGTTCATTTTTCTGCAAAAACGGCCAATCGGCACGGTATGATTGCCGGAGCCACCGGAACAGGTAAAACCATCACCTTACAGATACTGGCAGAAGGTTTTTCCAAAATTGGTGTACCGATATTTCTGGCTGATGTAAAAGGCGATCTATCCGGCCTGGCGGCAGCAGGGAAAATGAATGACAAAATTCAGTCCCGCATAGACAGCATCAAGATTGATAATTTTACCAATCATGCCAACCCCGCTTTGTTCTGGGATTTATTCACCAAACTGGGACACCCGGTCCATACCACCATTTCGGAAATGGGGCCGTTGCTGCTGTCCAGTCTTTTGGAACTCAATGAGGTACAAAGCGGTATTCTTTATAGCGCCTTTGCTATTGCCGATGACAATGGCATGTTATTACTGGATTTGAAAGATCTGCGCAGTATGCTCAGCTGGATTGGAAAAAACGCCAAAACCCTGTCAACGGAATACGGCAATATCAGCAGCTCCAGTATCGGCGCCATACAGCGCCGATTACTTGTTCTTGAACAACAGGGCGGTGAAAATCTGTTTGCCGAACCGGCATTACAACTGAATGACCTGATGATCACTGACTTTTCGGGGCATGGGGTTATCAGTATTATGGATGTCACCAAACTGATCAATACCTCTCCCCGTGTTTACGCCTCTTTTTTAATCTGGCTGCTGGCAGAGCTTTATGAACAATTACCTGAAGTCGGTGATGCGGAAAAACCCAAACTGGTACTGTTTTTTGATGAAGCCCATTTGTTATTTGATCGTGCGCCCCGCTCCCTGGTCGATAAGATTGAACAGGTTGTGCGTCTGATCCGCTCCAAAGGTGTCGGTGTTTATTTTATCAGCCAGAGTCCACTGGATATTCCGGAAGATATTATGGGTCAGCTGGGAACCAAAATTCAGCACGCCCTGAGAGCTTTCACACCCAAAGACAAAAAAACGGTCAAAATGGTGGCCAACACTTTCCGGGAAAACCCGCAACTGGACACCGAAACGGCCATTACTGAACTGAAAACCGGTGAAGCTCTGGTGTCTGTGCTGGCAAATGACGGTGCTCCAACACCCGTAGAAAGAATTTTTATTTGCCCGCCTGGTTCTCGTATGGGTCCTCTGAGCGAATTAGAGCGACTGGAAATTATTAATCGTTCTCCCCTTAAGGGACGTTATGATGAGCTCATTGACCGGGAATCTGCCTATGAAATACTAAAGCAGCGTGCTGAACAGGAACTACAGTCTGAAAATACCGCAGCAGAGCGTTCCAGCACACCCGCCAAAGAAAAAAGTCGTTCATCAAACCGGCAGAGCTATACAGAAGCCATAACCAAAAGTGTCTTGCGTTCTGTTGGCAGCTCCCTGGGACGACAAATTGTGCGCGGAATTATGAAAACCCTGTTAGGTAAGTAATAAGGCTTAAAAATAGCGGGTAAACATTGAAAAGCGGCCATTTTTAAGTAATGCTTAAAGTATAGAATTCTATAGTAAATCATAATGTGAGTAATTTTGATGATACAAACAGCACAGAGAAAACCATGGCAGAGCAAAGTTCCTGTCTCACTGAACTTAGCTTTTTTGTTTTTTTTATTCTCCTGCATACTCACCCCAACCCTGCTTGCTGCCTCTTCCATGGAGGACCACTATATGCAAAAACGTCAACATATGGTTAAGCTGATCGAAGAGGATGTTCAGCAAACCAGTCAATACCTTGATACTGAAGCACTGGATGCAAAAGTTTTACAGGCTATTGCTAAGGTGCCAAGGCATAAATTTGTCATTCCGGAAACTCTTACAGACGCCTACCTGAATATTCCCTTACCGATTGGCTATGGACAGACAATTTCACAACCTTATATTGTTGCGATCATGACCGACCTGCTTAAACTGTCTGAAAACGATAGCGTTCTGGAAATAGGTACTGGTTCCGGTTATCAGGCTGCTGTGCTTTCTGAACTGGTGCAGAATGTTTATAGTATGGAAATTATTGAACCTTTGGGAGAACAGGCCAGGCAGCGTTTTAAAGAGCTGGGCTACACCAATATTACCAGCAAAATTGCCGATGGTTACTATGGCTGGGAGGAACATGCGCCTTTTGATGCCATAATTGTGACCGCAGCCGCCAGCCATGTCCCCCATGCGTTGACTGAGCAACTAAAACCCGGCGGAAGAATGATGATCCCGGTCGGTAGCAATTTTATGACCCAGCAATTACTGCTGATCACTAAAACAAAGGATGGACAATTGCACACTCAACAAATTTTGCCCGTGCGTTTTGTACCATTAACCGGAGAACATTAACCGCAAAACATTGACTCCGAATACAGCAGGAACACCCTAATGCCGATGAAACCACCATTATTGTCCCTTGGGCTGATTTCTGCTACGACACTGGCTTATGAAATTTTATTGATGCGACTGTTTTCAGTCATTCAATGGCATCATTTTGCCTATATGATCATCTCCCTGGCACTTTTGGGTTATGGTATCAGCGGCACACTGATTTCATTACTGCAAACCACGCTCCTGAAACCAGAACACCGCTGGTTTCATATCACCTATCCCCTTTTTTTGCTGTTATTCAGTGTCACCAGTCTGGGCTGTTTTTTGCTGGCGCAAAATATACCGTTTAACCCTGAGGCCATTCTTTGGGATGGACAACAAATTTACTATCTTCTGGCTATTTTTTTACTCCTGAGCATACCCTTTTTAATGGCTGCCAGTGCCATTTGCCTGGTATTTATTCATTATCCTGAACAAATAGCAAAAGTCTATAGCATAGATCTCATGGGGGCAGGTCTAGGAAGCATTGCAGTCATAATCCTGCTGTTTTTTATATTCCCTGCCACAGCACTGCTGATAATCAGCCTGAGTGGCTTAGCTGCCACCTTAATAGCTGTGCAAGAAATTCATCAACTGCCCGTTAGACACTTGTGGAAAAATCCTTTTTTGAAAAACCCTTTTTTGAAAAACCGTAGTCGGGAAAACTCTTTTCGGGGAAAGAAGGCGGCCAAAGCGATCTTTTTAGTCACTGTTTTAACAGGGCTATTTCTTGTCTTCAGCGTTCAACACTGGCAACTGGCAATATCCCCCTATAAAGACTTGTCCAAAATATTAAACATTAAAGACACTCAAATCCTCAAACAACAGTCTGGTCCTCTGGGTCTATTAAGCATTGTCGAAAGTCAGCGTATCCCTTTTCGTCATGCCCCCGGATTAAGCCTGCATAACCGTCAGGAGCCGCCGGAACAACTGGGGCTTTTTGCTGATGCGGCAAACATGACCGCTATCACCCGTTATCCCGACGAACTTGAAAAACTGTCTTACCTGGATCAACTGACTTCGGCACTACCCTTTCATTTGCACGACATTCGACAGATGTTAATAGTCGGTGCCGGCGGCGGCAGTGATATTTTACAGGCTCTGGTCCACAAAACCACTCAGATTGATGCGCTGGAGCTTAATCCGCAAATCATTGAACTAATGAGTACTGAATTTGCAGCTTATAGCGGCAATATTTATTTGCAGGATAATATTAAAGTGTATGCCCAGGATGTGCGCGGCTTCCTCAGCGGTCAGGCGAGCCACGATAATAAGCACTATGATTTAATACAGATTTCCCTGATGGATTCGTTTAACGCCTCGGCCAGTGGTTTATACGCTCTGCATGAGAGTTATTTGTATACCGTAGAAGCATTACAAACTTATTTACAACATTTAAATCCAGACGGTTATCTGGCCATCAGCCGCTGGGTAAAAACACCGCCGCGTGATGCCATAAAAATGTTTGCTACCGCCATCAGAGCTTTAGAGAAAAGCCGGGTTGACAGCGCAGCTCAACATCTGGTCCTGATCAGAGGTTGGCAAACTTCTACACTCCTGATTAAAAAAAATCCCTTTAAACAGACGGAAATTAATGCCCTAAAACAGTTTTGTCAGACGCGTGCTTTTGATGTTGTCTGGTATCCGGGTATTAAAGCCAGTGAAGCCAATCAGTTTAATCGTTTTCGACAAGCCTGGTTTTACCAGGCAGCCAGCGCATTATTGAGTGATTCCAGTCAGAAATTCCTGCAGGATTATAAATATTATGTCTATCCTGCCAGTGATGACAAACCCTTTTTTCATCACTTTTTTAAATGGTCGGTTTTAAGTGAGCTATTATCCTTACGTGATCAGGGTGGCTTTGTACTGGTTGAAATGGGTTATATAGTATTGCTTGTAACACTTTTTCTTGCCGTTATCAGCAGCATTATTCTGATCCTTTTGCCTTTGATTGTGTTTCATTTTCGCGCAAAAACAAAAGCAGAATTTTCTTTGCCGGTACGTGAGCGCATGCAATTGTTTGCATATTTCTTTTCTATCGGCCTGGCATTTCTATTCATTGAAATTGCCATGATGCAAAAATTTATTCTTTTTTTGCACCATCCGATTTATGCCATACCCGTTGTGTTAACCGCATTTATGTTCTTTGCCGGATTGGGTAGCGCCTGGACAACACATTTACTCGCCCGGTTATCGCACCGCCAGCTCCTGTTCAGAGCCATTCTGGGAATTGTATGTCTGGGCGTGTTTTACAGCTATTTCCTGGGTTCATTTTTTGCCCTGATGGCAAATTATTCCATTTCTGTAAAAATTATACTGAGCCTGATGTTTATTGCGCCACTGGCCCTGTGTATGGGCATGCCCTTTCCACTGGCTCTGAGAACACTTGTCTCAACCAATAGTACCTATATTCCCTGGGCATGGGGCATTAATGGCTGTGCTTCAGTCATCAGCGCAGTATTAGCCAGCCTGCTGGCCATTCACTTTGGTTTTACCCTGGTCATTATTTTTGCTCTTGGATTGTACCTGCTTTGCCTGCTCATATTTATAATGCCCGGAACATTTAACTTCGAAAAGAGCTTTTTTTAAGAAAGCAATATTTAATTGGTTTAAATAAGTCAGTCTAAAATTGCTTCATTGTACATAGCGGCAATTTCAGATGTTAATTTATGAAGCGAAATTAATGTCTTTCTAACTGTCACGATTCTTTACACAGCATCACTAACGTCCCTGAGTGGAAATATTAGCATTTCCTGATGTGAATACCAAGAGCGCAAACTGGTAATTCCAAATGCTAGAAAAAATGTGGCATTGATACTACTGACCATGACATTGTCGATTCGTAAATGATCTATTGCTGCCATTCGTGAATGTTTATAATTTTTAAAGAGATTTCCAGCTATTTACAAATCACTCAATGTTTGGATAAATTAATCAAAAAGTTCACTCAACACTTCACCAACAGAAAGGGATGATTTTTTAACGATCAATCTCTGGCATGACATGCACTTTTT
>CBDTVA010000015.1:0-16896 GCA_965363935.1 uncultured Gammaproteobacteria bacterium
CATCATGGTATTGAAGCTTTTCCCTGTGCTAAATATATTGAAAATGGTGTTGCGGTTCTGGAAAAAGAGTGTGATATATTAATACCGGCAGCATTGGAAAACCAGATCACACTGGAAAATGCCGAACGGATCAATGCCAAGCTTATCGTTGAAGCCGCAAATGGTCCGGTAACCTTTGGTGCGGATGAGGTGCTAAGAAAAAAGGGGGTTATTCTTATTCCTGATGCCTATGCTAATGCCGGCGGTGTGACGGTGTCGTATTTCGAATGGATCCGTAATATTTCACATATTCGCTTTGGCCGTATGCAGCGACGCCATGATGAAATGCGTGGTATGCAAATGACCAGAATGCTGGAAGAAGCAACAGGCAACTCGGTTTCTGAGAAAGTTCGCGGCAGCCTAACACGCGGTGCCGATGAGCTGGATCTGGTTCGCTCCGGCCTGGATGATACCATGCGCCTGGCGTATCAGGAAATTCGCCATACCCTTGAAAGCGAAGACAATATCCTTGACTTACGGACGGCTGCCTATGTTACCTCAATTAGAAAAATTGCCCGTTCCTATCTTGAAGTAGGTGTTTTTTAGACAAGAAGAGTTTAGCTATGCCAGAATATGCCATCAAAACACCTCTGGGTGAAATGTCAGTGGAGACTTTTTTGCAAGACTACTGGCAGAAAAAACCACTATTGATCCGTCAGGCTTTCCCAGATTTTACCACACCGGTTTCAGCGGATGAACTGGCGGGACTGGCCTGTGAGGAGGAGGTCAATTCCAGGATTGTGATTGAAAAGGGAGGGGATTATCCCTGGCAGGCTATTCATGGTCCTATGGATGAAAGCGTCTTTGCCAAAATGCCGCAAACCCACTGGACGCTGGTGGTTAATGATCTGGAAAAATATCTTCCCGAACTGGCATGGATCACCGATCAATTTCGTTTTGTACCCGAATGGCATCTGGATGACTTAATGAGCAGCTGGGCTGCACCTCAAGGTTCGGTGGGGCCTCATGTTGACCTCTATGATGTATTTATACTTCAGGGAAGCGGTAGCAGGCGCTGGCAATTAAATACTCGGCCAGTTGCTGAAGACAATGTGATCCCGGATCTGGCCATACGTCTGCAAAAAGATTTCACACCTGAACTTGAGTGGCTTCTGGAGCCGGGTGATATGATGTATATACCCTCTGGTGTTTCCCATCATGGTGTTTCTCTTGGTGAAAGCATGAGTTATTCCATTGGTTTTCGGGCAACCAGCCATGCAGATTTAGTGAATGATTTCATTGCACATATTACCAGTGATTTATCTATTAAAAAAACTTATAAGCTACCGGATGAGGCATTACTAGCGCATCCCAATGAAATTTCATGTGCTGCTATTGAGCAGGTGCGGAAAATTTTCCGTGACTATCTTGATCCGCAGCATCCCGAATTACAACGCTGGTTTGGACATTATGTCAGTGATAGCAAAGTCGATTATCTGCATGAATGTGAACAATTGGTGGACAGTTTTGCGCAATTAAAATCGATGCAACAAAACCGGGATAGCGCTTTATTGCGTCATCCTTCCAGTCGATTTGCATTTACTAATCCTTCCTTGACCAACTCTCCTCTTATAAAAAATGATTCCGGGCAAGATAGCAGCAGATTATTATTTATTGATGGCGAGGATTATCTGGTTTCAAAAACTTTTGCTTACACTTTATGTGATAGCCGGGTGGTTGATCTGAATGAAATAGAAACGCTTGCCTCAGACGAGGAGCAACAGCTGGTATTTAAGCTCTACAATTCAGGCAAGCTTTATTTTGCTGATGTTTATTAAGGGTGCCCTAAGATAAAAATTTTTTGTCATGTTGGTAAGTTGTTATGTAACAAATATGTCAACTTACCAACATACAAATCAAACCAATAGAGCTGTTACTTGGCAGCAGGTGCAGCTGGAGCTGCAGGTTTAGCCGCCCATTGCTTCATTCTTTCTTCGTATGCTTTTTGAGCGGCGGCCATTTGAGCTTGCTGTTGCTGTTGCATTTGCTGCATACGTTTCTGTTGAGCTTCGAAGCGAGCTTTTGATTCTGGACTAGGCGCTACTGAAGCTGGTGCTATCCGTGGAGCAACAGGTGCCTGAGTGCCATAACCACGATAACCATATCCACTGTTGTCATAACGGTTGTCGCCATAACCCTGAAAGCGGTTGTCCCAATTGTTATAGCCATTACCATAACCGCGGCCGGATGCAGAACCGCGAGTGTTACCACGGCCACGGCCGCGAGCACTACTCTTAATCGTAATTTCTACATCGCCGTCCATGTCAGCATCGCCAGAACCATCGCCCCAGCCATTGCCATAAGCATTGCCGTAAGCGTTGTTATTCATGTTATTGTAACCGGAACCTTGCCAGTTAGTGTTGCTGTTTCCATCATCCCAGAATGCACCGGCAGTCATAGAAACAGTAGTAGCAGCGATTGCTGCAGCAATTAATAATTTTTTCATTTTATACCCTGTAAAATTGTTTAAATGAATAGTTGAGTTTTATAAAAAAAGGATCAAAACATGACTTACCACTGATAAGCCGTCCAGTTCCGTCATTTTTCTATTAATCGGCACAAGTATATATTATATATTTAGTTTTAGAAAATTCTAAAACTCTGATTTATGCAACTCATAGGGACCTTGCGGACTCTCAAAATGACGCCCCCTCACCAGGTCCTCTCTTCCCGGACAGGCTCATGATAGCTTTCGCTACAACATCCGATATAATAATAAAAATATTCTGATATAAGTATTTGATTGAAAAAGGAAACGCTGTTAAAATTACCAGTTGTTATATTGGTGGCACTATATCAGGCTGAACGAGACATGATTCATGCTGTCTGATTGCGGAAAAATAGTTACTGAAATTCCACGCAATTGCTTGATTGATGAGGTTTTTTCAGGACGTGATGCACCGATATAATCAAAGAGCATAAAATGAAAGACAATTTGTTTGATTTTGCTTTGTGAAACAGGTGAGTTTATCATAGCCCCTTTTTTTACTTTGTAGTATGCAATAAGCATAAAGTTAAAACAGGATTTATATTTTTATTAACTGTAAAAACACACGTTTTTACCTCAACATATGATCAATTTTTTCTTGGTCAAGGATATATCACTAATGAGCGAAAGCTTTGCTGAATTATTTGAAGAAAGTCTGAAAAAGACTGAAATGAAACCTGGTTCCCTGGTAACAGGTGTCGTTGTCAGTATCGATAACGATTTCGTTGTTGTTAATGCCGGCCTGAAATCTGAGGGTGTGATTCCACTGCAACAATTTGCCGCTGATGGCGAGATAAAAATTGGCGATGAAGTGGAAGTCTCTCTGGATACGATTGAAGACGGCTATGGTGAAACACGTCTCTCCCGTGAAAAAGCGAAACGTGCTGCTGCATGGATTCGTCTTGACAAGGCATTTGATGCGGGTGATACAGTCACGGGTACTATTATTGATAAAAACAAGGGTGGTTTCACCGTAGAATTAGGTGATATTAGTGCCTTCCTGCCTGGCTCATTAGTGGATGTTCGTCCTATACGTGATACTACTCACCTGGAAGGTAAAGAGCTTGAGTTTAAAGTGATCAAGCTGGATCAAAAACGTAATAATGTTGTGGTTTCCCGCCGCGCAGTGGTTGAAATTGAAAACTCTGCCGAACGCGAACAATTACTTGAAAATATGGAAGAAGGTCAAACGATAAAAGGTCTGGTCAGAAACATTACCGATTATGGTGCATTTATAGACCTGGGTGGTGTTGACGGCCTGTTGCATATTACTGATATGGCCTGGAAACGTGTTAAACATCCCAGTGAAATTGTTGCTATTGGTGATGAAATTGATGTTAAAGTTCTTAAGTTTGACCGTGAGCGATCCCGCGTGTCACTAGGTCTTAAGCAAACTGGTGAAGATCCATGGGCTAAGATCAAAGAGCGTTATGGTGAAGGTACTCGCCTGAAGGGTAAAGTAACCAACCTGGCTGACTATGGCTGCTTCGTTGAGATAGAAGAAGGTGTTGAAGGTCTGGTTCACGTCTCCGAAATGGACTGGACTAATAAGAATGTTCAACCGTCCAAAATTTGTAGTGTTGGTGATGAAGTGGAAGTCATGGTTCAGGATATCGATCCAGAACGCCGTCGTATTTCCCTGAGCATGAAGCAATGCTTACAAAGCCCGTGGGAAGTCTTTTCCGCCACTCATAATAAAGGCGACAAAGTCAGTGGTAATATCAAATCAATCACTGATTTTGGTCTCTTCATTGGCCTTGACGGCGGTATTGATGGGCTGATACATCTTTCTGATATTGCCTGGGATAGTACAGGTGAAGAAGAAATTACCAAATTCAAGAAAGGTGACGAACTGGAAGCTGTAGTACTGGCAGTTGATCCTGAACGTGAGCGTATTTCACTGGGTGTTAAACAACTGGATCAGGATCCTTTTTCAACTTATGTTGCTGCTAATCCAAAAGGTTCAATTGTTAAGGGTGTCGTTAAAGAAGTGGATGCTCGTGGCGCGGTGATTGAATTGGCTGAAGGAGTTGAAGCAAGCTTACGTGTTTCTGAAATTTCTCGGGAAAGAGTTGAGGATGCGACCACACAATTGAAAGCGGGTGATGAAATTGAAGCCAGATTCATAGGTGTTGATCGCAAGAGCCGGGTCATTAATCTGTCTATCAAAGCAAAGGACGCAGCTGAAGAAGCCGAAGTTATGCAGGAATACACAGATGGAGGATCAGCAACAACTTCTCTGGGGGCATTATTAAAAGACCAGTTAAATAAGAAATAAAACTACATGACGGTACTGAAATTGAGCACCAGTTAGCTTTATTTCAGTACAAAATTGAATTATTTAATTGTATTGTACAGTGGTAATGTTTCATAACCCGAACAATAATAATTGCTTATTGTTCGGGTTATGAACAATTAATTGATTTATGATCAATCGACACAAGGATAATTTTTTACAATGACAAAATCTGAGTTGATTGAAGCGCTTGCTCAAAAACAATCACAACTGGCCTATCAGGATGTTGAAATAGCAGTCAAGTCCATATTGGATCAAATAGGGCAGACTCTGGCCTTAGGTGAACGAATTGAAATTCGTGGCTTTGGTACTTTCTCATTACATTATCGTCCACCCAGAACCGGTAGAAATCCAAAAACAGGTGATTCGGTCACACTGGCATCCAAGCATGTCCCACATTTCAAGCCTGGAAAAGAATTAAGAGATCGGGTAAATAAAGCCCGCACAAACAGTTATTAAGACTTTAGGAAATTTATTTCCGTTTAATACTTTAGAAATCTTGATTTCGTAAAAGTATTTATCCTTTAGGGAAAAGTCTTTATCCAGCTCGTTCGGGTTAGGTTTGTTGTTCTATTCCCGTTCTTTAAGCATACCGGGTAGCTTCACATCATTTCTTGAATACAGGTCTAAGTGTATGATTAAAAAGGTAGTACGATTATTCCTGTCTTTGTTGCTAGTGATGTTATGCACTACTTCTCATGTCCGGGCACAGGACAGAACACTTGTTTTTGGTGTTCATCCTTATCTGGGAGCAGAGGAGATCATTAAACGCTTTGCTCCCCTGATCCAGTTTTTAGAACATGGGCTGGGTATGTCCATCGTTTTAAAAGTGGGCAGTGACTATCAGGAGCATATTAATGAGATTGGTAACGATAAGCTGGATATAGCCTTATTAGGTCCGGCAAGTTATGTGGAGATGGCAAAGATATTTGGAGAAAAACCTTTTTTGGCAAAAATTGAAAAAAATGGCTCTTCAATGATATACGGCCAGATTATCGTTAGCAATACCAGCAGTATTCGGTCTATTAGGGAGCTGGAGGGTAAAAGCTTTGCTTTTGGCGATCCTCATTCAACTCTGAGTTCATTGGTACCAAGGGCTTTACTGAAACAGAATGGTATTAGCCTTGAGAAACTGGCCTTTAGCAAACACTTTGACGGTCATATCAACGTAGCCTATGCTGTTTTAAGCGGGGAGATGGATGCCGGGGCAGTCAAAGACAGTATCTTTGAAAAATTTAAGCAAAAAGGTTTGCGCTCTATTGCTCAAACACCAAAGTTTTCAGAACACCCTTTTGTGACCCGCTCCGATCTTGAACCAGAACTGATTCATAAACTTAGATTGTTGATGCAAAATCTGCACAATTCAACTGAATGTAGAGCTATTCTTCATGCCATTAACCCAGGTATAACAGCTCTGGTGGATGTTCAGGACAGTGATTATGATTCACTGCGTCAGGTTTTATTTGCATCAGATAAATAATCACCACCACACCCCCACGTGTACTGCATATTCGTTAAATTGTTACTTCTTATGCTACTATATAGTAGTAGAAGCTTTCCTATAGTCTGAGTATTACAATGAGAGTCGATCGTTTTTTTTATCGCATCTGGATAGTTTGGGGACTTTTTTCGATTACTTTTATATTGGCTGCTTTTTTATTTTATTCCAATCATAAATCCAATGAACTGGACACATTTTTCACTAATTCTCAACTGGAATTAAATTTTTTAAAAAAGGCAGTAAAAAACACGCTTCAAAGAGGTCACTATCAAGATACCATTCAAATGATTCAGGAGTGGGGTGAGCTCAATAGCAATATCTATTCTATTGAATTGACATCGGAAAATGGCTTTAATATTGCGCAGTTTCAGCGTGCTATGGCGACTCATAAAACGGTGGTCAATATTGATATGATCAACTACTCATATCGGGGCAGTGCACAACTGCAAATCATCCATGATCTGCTGCCTGTTTATTTAGCATTAAATCGTTTTGCTTTGAAGCTGGGCACAGCGACACTCATCGCTATTTTAGTTTCTCTGATAGTTGCCTATCAGTTTATTTTATTGCACAGGAGTAACAAAGAGCTTGATGTGGAAACTCAAAAACTGCTAGTCGCAAGTCAAAGTGCTGAATTGGCAAATCAGGCTAAATCTGATTTTCTGGCCAATATGTCACATGAATTACGTACCCCCATGCATGGTATTCTCGGTTATGCGCAAATGGGTATCAGACGACTCAACGAAATCCCGCCAGAAAAACTGCTGCGCTATTTTAAAAATATTGAAATCTGTGGTCAAAGATTATTACTCTTGCTGAATGATTTACTGGACCTGTCGAAACTGGAATCAGGTAAAATGGAATTAACCATTGAACAACAGAATATCGAAGAGATCATTAACGCTTGTTACTCAGAGCTTGAAGCTAAACTGGACGAGCTACACATAAAACTTGTTATTGATAAGCCGGATGAGCCTATCCTGCTCTATTGTGATGGATTACGTATTCACCAGGTGATTATAAATTTACTATCCAATGCCATTAAATTTTCCCCCCCCGGAAGTGAGGTTCATTGTTGTTATTCCCTTGTTGGCTCTACTCAAATGGAGCTGAGACTGGTTGATCAAGGCGCTGGAATTGAACCAGACAGGCTGGAAAAGGTCTTTGAAAAATTTATCCAGGATGAAGGCAAGGAGGTCGGTACAGGAATGGGTAGCACCGGTCTGGGCTTAGCCATTAGTAAACGGATTATTGAATTACATCAGGGAAAAATCTGGGCAGAACACAGCAAGGATGAAAATACCGGGGGAATCTTTTGTTTTACACTGCCCTTAGACTGCAGAACTGCAGCCGGAATCATTCAATAAATAAGCTTTTCAAAGCGTTCTATCAATTAACCAGAGTTGTCACAAAATCGTTAAATATTTATTTATTTGTCATATAAATGAAATATTATTAGTGTTTAATATTCAGACATTAGTCCTATTTGAACAAAAGAAATATCAATGTAAGATGGAGCCAGGATGTCACAGAAAAAAGTGCTGATAGTTGAAGATGAAATGTCTATCAGAGAGATGATGAAATTTTCTTTTCATAATAGTGACTTTACTTTGCAGGAAGCTGAAGATGCTGAACAGGCTCAGCTTATGATCATCAAAGATAGTCCTGATTTAATTCTGCTTGACTGGATGCTGCCAGGTATGAGTGGACTTGAATTGGCGCAGCGCCTGAAAAAAGATGAACGCAGCAAGGAGATCCCTATTATTATGCTGACTGCCCGTGGTGAGGAGAATGATCGTATCCGCGGGCTGGATTCAGGTGCAGATGATTATGTGACCAAACCGTTTTCGCCCAGGGAGCTAATGGCTCGTATAAAGGCCGTATTGAGGCGTGTTTCTCCTGAAAAAGAGGGCGTTATTGAAATAGGCGGAATCCGACTGGATAGTGAATCACATCGTTTATCTATTGCAGCTAATAAACTTGAATTGGGTCCCACTGAATACAAGTTATTATATTTTTTTATGACCCACCCGGAACGTGTCTATAACCGTAGTCAACTTCTGGATCATGTCTGGGGAGGTGATGTGTATATTGAAGAACGCACTGTCGATGTACATATCAGACGTCTGAGAAAAGCGCTGGCTGAACATCATAGTGACCATCTGATTCAGACGGTACGCAGTGCTGGTTACCGTTTTTCAACAGAACATTGATAAGTTGATATGAGTCAGGATAGAAGTTTTTTTTTCAGTGAGATCTTCTGGATAGCCACTGCTCTGATCGTTCTCCTGGTCTTTGGTTATGCCATTGGCGAGCCATGGTTTTTCTTTTCTCTTGGCTTATTGATTTATATTGCCTGGCATCTGAAACAACTTAGTCGTTTAATTGCCTGGCTGTCAAACAACGCATTGGACATGCCCCCTGATGCCAGTGGCTTTTGGGGAGATATTTTTCGCCATCTTTACCGAATACAACGTCATAATCGCCATCGTCAGGAAAAACTTATGGTATTACTTAATCGCTATAAAGATTCTACAGAAGCAATGCCTGATGGCACGATTATCCTGGGACGCAACTGGGAAATAGAATGGTTTAATTCTAAATGTGAGAAATATTTTGGTTTGAAAAAAAACCATGATATCGGGCAGCCATTTACCAATCTGATACGAAATCCTGCATTACCGGATTTCCTGGAAAGCAACAGAAATTCATTTGAAGCAAACTCTATGCTGGATATGAGCTCGCCGGATAATAAAAGAACCTTATCAATCCGGCTTATTCCCTATGGTAGAAAACACCTGATCATTGCCAGGGATATCACCAAAATTCAAAAACTAAAGGAAATTCGAAAAGATTTTGTGGCTAATGTTTCACATGAATTAAGAACACCGTTAACCGTTATTACGGGTTATCTTGAAGCCTTAGAGGATCATCTGAAAGATCAACCTCAATATACCAGTCCCATACAGCTAATGCAGCAGCAATCTAACCGTATGTGCAGTATTGTTGAAGATCTGCTCTTACTGTCTAAAATTGAGAGTAATGAGAAAAAAGTATTACAAAATGAATATGTGAACATTCCAGCTCTGCTTATGATGTTCAAGAAAGAAGCACTGGTTTTAAGTGGCGGCAGGCACCAAATTGATGTTATTGTTGAGGATGTAAAATGGTTGCGGGGTGATTCAAAAGAGTTGCAAAGTGCTTTTTCAAACCTGATCAGTAATGCCATTCGCTATACGCCGGAGGGCGGTGAAATAATCATTCGCTGGTATATAGACGCACAACAGCAGGGCTGTTTTGAAGTTCAGGATAGCGGCGAAGGTATTGCGGAACATCATCTGGATCGCATAACCGAACGTTTTTATCGAATAGATGTTGGTCGCTCCAGAGCAACCGGCGGAACGGGCCTGGGTCTTGCGATTGTCAAACATGTGCTAAACCATCACGAAGCCCGGTTGGTTATTGAAAGCCAGATTGGTGCGGGTTCACTCTTTCGTTGTGAATTTCCTGCCGGGATGATAAAAAAACATTAAAAAACAATAGCTTATTAACAAGGGGTTTAATAAAACAGATGCTATTTACATGTGGTTAAATATTAAATCAATTGTCGTTTTAGTAATATTGATGTCCGGCTCTGCTGCTTCTGTTAGTTCAGCTGCCTATGCAGTCGATTTTTCTATTCCTGAATATAAAAAATCCAGCGGTGTTTCCGGTAACCTCTCCAGTATTGGATCCGACACACTGGCCAATCTTATGACATTATGGGCTGAAGAATTCAAACGTAACTATCCCAATGTTAACATTCAGATCCAGGCCGCAGGTTCTTCCACTGCTCCCCCGGCACTGACAGAAAGTACTGCAACCTTGGCACCCATGAGTCGTAAAATGAAATCCAGAGAGATGGCTGCGTTTGAAGATAAATTTGGTTATAAACCGGTTGCGATTCCAGTAGCAGTGGATGCCCTGGCAGTATATGTTAACAAGGATAACCCCATTAAAGGTATGACAATTGCGCAGGTTGATGCAATTTTTTCATCCACCCGAAAATGCAGTAATACACCTGATATCTCCAGGTGGAGTGATGTGGGTTTAACGGGAACCTGGGCTTCACGTGGAATGCAGTTATATGGCCGTAACTCTGTTTCAGGTACTTATGGTTACTTCAAGAAAAATGCCTTATGCAAAGGTGATTACAAAAATACGGTCAATGAGCAGCCAGGTTCTGCATCTGTTGTCCAGTCGGTAACAACATCAATTAACGGTATTGGTTATTCCGGTATTGGCTATAAGACTTCAGGCGTCAAAGCGGTTCCATTGAGCAAAAAAGCGGGTAAACCGTTTATACCTGCTACAATTCAAACAGCGGCAGCAGGAAAATATCCACTGTCAAGATATTTATACGTTTATGTCAATAAGCGACCCAACAAACCTTTACCACCATTGGAAAAAGAATTCATAAAAATGGTTCTTTCACAGCAGGGACAAAACGTCGTGGTTAAAGATGGTTATATACCTTTGCCCGCCAGAGTTGTTGAAAAAGCGTTACTGAGTATTGAATAATCCTTTCTCTTGCCCACTTTTTAAATGAAGCATAACTACAGAGAGTGGGTTTTGACTGTATATTCCTCCCTGCCGCTGTAATAAAAATGTCATATTTGACATTGCTTGTAATGCAACTGTCATGTTTGAGTCATATAATAATGACTCATTATGAATGGTGTGGAACCCGTCTATAAAATCCGGTAATAGTAACTTGCATGAATCAACAACCAACACAGGCAAAAAAGAGTGTACTTTTACCGATTGATCATCCTGAAAGTATTCGCCGCTGGAAATTAAGAGTTCTGAAAGAAAAGCTTGCTCTGTATGGTATTACTCTGGGTGGTAATTCAGTAATACTTGCTATATTACTGATTTTTTTCTATTTGATGTATGAAACAGCGCCTTTACTCACTGGGGCTGATATCCAGGAAATTGCCACTTATCAAATAGCTCAGGATAATAGACAGATAAAAGAGAGTATTGATAGTTATTATACCATTGAAGAGCAGGGTGAGATTGCGGCCAGATTTTCTCCAAAAGGTCGTATTTCATTTTTTGAAACACGAACGGGAAAAATAACCAAAGAGCTGCAAATAGCTGTTCCGGCGGGAGAGTCGGTGACCAGTTTCTACGCCGCAGACCCCGAAACTGAAATAGTGGGGTATGGATTAAGCAATGGCAGGCTTATTATTGTCCAGCAAGAATATAAAGTGACTTATCCCAATGATAAACGTTTAATAATTCCCTCGATAGTTTATCCAATGGGGATCGCGGCGATTGAGATTGACTCGTCTGGTCAACCTTTAACACAAATTGCCATAGAAAAAAATGAACATGAAATAACAATTGTTGCTTATACCCGGGATAAGCGCCTGCTGCTGAGCAATTTTTATAAGCCGGATTTCTTTTTTGAAGAACAGGCTTCTTATGAACGGATTTCCTCTGAAATCACCTTAACACATAGTCCTGAACAGGCAAATGATCAGCTGATAGCGACACCGGCAATTCGGCAAATATTACTTAATAAAGATCAGGAAAATCTCTTTATCAGTTACCAGGATAAAGAAGGCAATAGCCTGCTTGACTATTATCGGCTGACTGATAAAAGCAGGCCCAGGTTCATGCAGCAGGTTTTTTTGGCGGATAAACTCGATCCGGTTAGCACGATCAGTTATTTGACCGGGGGAATTTCAATTCTTGTCGGTCAGTCCAGTGGTAAAATCACGCAATGGTTTCCACTCAACAATGACGCGGGTTATCAATTAACCCGAATTCGTGACTTTATTGATCTGCAGGCTCCCATCACCCGGATCCTTTCAGAAATGCAGCGAAAAGGTTTTGTTGCTCTGGATAATCAGGGATCGCTGGGGATTTATCACACGACGGCTGAAAAAAACTTACTGGTTCAGAAAATATCTGACAGCGCCTTGTCTCAGGTTGCTATGGCACCCCGGGCAAATTACTTATTGACAATGAATGCACACGGCCAGATAAAATTCTGGTCTGTGGATAATGAACATCCTGAAGTGTCATGGCACTCAATATGGCAAAAAGTCTGGTATGAAAGTTATCCTGAAGCTGATTATATCTGGCAATCTTCTTCTGCCAGTAATGATTTTGAACCAAAATTCAGTTTAACACCCATTGCCTTCGGTACTTTAAAAGCCGCATTTTATTCCATGCTGTTTGCAATGCCGTTGGCTATTATGGGCGCGATTTATACCGCTTATTTTATGAGCTCTAAAATTCGCGGTTTTGTTAAGCCGACCATTGAAATTATGGAAGCGCTACCTACCGTCATATTGGGCTTTCTGGCTGGATTGTGGCTGGCACCTTTGATTGAAGATAATTTACCCGCAGTGTTCAGCCTGCTGCTTGTGTTGCCTGTTTCAGTCCTGCTTTTTGCCTGGATCTGGCACAATCTGCCAATGATCATTCGTCAGGAAGTCCCGGAAGGATGGGAAGCTTTTATAATACTCCCGGTTTTGATTTTGGTGAGCTGGGGGGCCTTCGCCTTATCTTTTCCAATGGAAGAAATGCTATTTAATGGTGATATGCAGAGTTGGCTGACGAATGAGTTAGGAGTCAACTTTAACCAGCGCAACTCAATTGTTGTCGGAGTTGCTATGGGCTTTGCTATCATTCCAACTATTTTTTCCATTACGGAAGATGCGATATTCAGTGTCCCCAGGCATTTAACTTTTGCTTCAATGGCGTTAGGTGCTACTCGCTGGCAAACACTTATTCGTGTCGTTATTTTAACAGCCAGTCCGGCCATTTTCTCAGCAGTAATGATTGGATTTGGCCGGGCTATCGGTGAAACCATGATTGTCTTGATGGCAACCGGTAATACAGCAGTAATGGACTTTAGTATTTTCCAGGGCATGAGAACGTTGTCGGCAAATATTGCAGTGGAAGTCCCTGAATCGGAAGTGGCCAGTACGCATTTTCGAGTATTGTTTCTGGCTGCTTTGGTGTTGTTTGTCTTCACTTTTATGATTAATACCATTGCAGAACTTATTCGCCAGCGTCTGCGTAAGAAATACAGCAGTTTATAGGACGTAGAAATAGAGTGAAGCACTTATATAATGCCTATTTTATTTAGGGACAGTGAATGAAAAAATCATTGACGTTCAAAAATTGGTTTAGTTCGGGTGAGCCCTGGGTCTGGCTCAATGCCGCTGCAGTCAGTGCCAGTATGATTATGGTATTCGGGTTGCTGGCTTTAATTGCCTATAATGGCATGGGACATTTTTGGCCTGCGCAGCTGCTGGAAATTGAGCTGCGTGATAATGATAACAGAGCAATCATTATCGGTGAGATCAGACATACTGAAACCGTGCTGGCGCAACAAATCAGAGATGCAGGTATTAAGCTGCCGGATGATGTTCAACAGGTTAAGCGAATTCTGTTGAAACAGGGTAATCGTGATATTTATGGTCTGGACTTTCGTTGGATCCTGGAACGTGATGTAATAAATAGTCGTTATTCGAATGATTTAATTGCTATTGAACGACGGGAATGGGGTAATCTTTATGGACGCCTGGCCGCCATAAAGGAAAAGGGTAAGATGCTCCAGTCAAGTGAACCGTATTCTATTATGCAGTCAAAATTGGCTCAGGTTTTGATCCTGTATGAACAGGCAAGAGAAATTTCTGTTAATGAAATAGGAGCTATTAACTTTAATATTGAAAAGCTGCGTTTAAAAGAACGGAAATTACAGTCCGACAATAGCTTGACTGATCAAAACAAGGCGCTGAATTTGGCTTTGATTGAACAACAACGCCAGGATTTAAATGAGACTTTTGAACTCTTACAGGTAAAAGTAAATAGTATCTATGAAAAAATGGCAATTGATTCCATTATTGTGCGTGTTGCCTCTGGTCAAACTGTGGAAGTGCCTCTGGAAAAAGTTGTACAGGTGATTAAACCTAATATGATGAATGTTGGTGATAAAATAGTTCACTATTTTCACCAGCTATGGAAATTTCTCAGTGAAGATCCTCGTGAGGCAAATACGGAAGGTGGTATTTTTCCGGCAATTTTTGGTACGGTCCTGATGGTATTAATAATGAGTATTATGGTGGCTCCACTGGGTGTTATTGCTGCGATTTATCTAAGGGAATATGCAACTCAGGGGCCTGTTATTCGGATGATCCGAATTGCAGTGAATAATCTTGCCGGCGTACCATCGATTGTGTACGGTGTCTTTGGTTTAGGTTTCTTTGTTTACTTTATTGGTGGTTCAATTGATGAATTGTTTTATCCACAAGCCGCGCCTGCTCCTGTATTTGGTACTCCGGGTTTGTTATGGGCGTCGTTAACGCTGGCACTACTGACCCTGCCAGTGGTTATTGTGTCGACTGAAGAGGGGCTTGCACGGATCCCAAACTCAATTCGGGAAGGAAGTCTTGCGCTCGGTGCAACCAGGATTGAAACACTTTGGCACCTGGTTTTGCCAATGGCCAGTCCAGCGATGATCACAGGGCTGATTTTAGCGGTTGCGCGTGCGGCGGGGGAGGTTGCGCCATTAATGCTGGTGGGTGTGGTTAAACTGGCACCCTCTCTGGCCCTGGATGGAAATGCGCCATTTTTACATCTGGAAAGAAAATTCATGCATCTTGGTTTTCATATCTATGATGTTGGATTTCAAAGCCCAAATGTAGAAGCTGCCAGACCTCTGGTTTATGCAACAGCATTATTACTGGTTGTGGTCATTATACTGCTGAATCTGTCTGCGATTACTATTCGTAACAGGCTTAGAGAAAAGTATAAAAGCCTTGATCATTAATTTTACAATTTTCGATGAGAGATTAAATGACTGTAACCACTAATGATCAGGCAGCGGCCTCTAAGGTTAATAGGGCTAATCCGGGACTGAATGAAATGACTGCTGTTCGGGAGGAGATTGCCGTAACAGTAAATAATCTGAACTTGTATTATGGCGAGAAACAGGCGCTGAAAAATATCAATATGCGGATCCCTGAAAAAAAAGTGACCGCATTTATTGGTCCCAGTGGTTGTGGTAAATCAACCATGTTACGCTGTCTGAACAGAATGAATGATTTGATTGACAATTGCCAGGTTCAGGGTGAAATTTTTATTGATGAACAGGATATTTATCACAAATCAGTGAATGTCACGGATCTAAGACGTAAAGTCGGGATGGTATTTCAGCGACCAAATCCGTTTCCTAAAAGCATATATGAGAATATTGCCTACGGTTTAAGGTTGCAGGGGATAAAAAATCGACTGCTGCTGGATGAAGTAGTGGAAATGTCTTTACGGCGCGCAGCTCTATGGGATGAAGTAAAGGAACGCCTGCATGAGAGTGCTTTGAGTATGTCAGGAGGGCAGCAACAGCGCCTGGTTATTGCACGCGCTATTGCTATAGAGCCTAAAATTTTGCTACTGGATGAACCGGCATCATCGCTTGACCCTATTTCAACATTAAAAATTGAAGAATTGATCTACGAGTTAAAAGAAACTTACACTATTGTGATTGTAACTCATAATATGCAGCAGGCTGCCAGGGTTTCAGATTATACGGCTTTTATGTGTATGGGTAATATGATTGAATTTTCTAATAGCAGTGCTATTTTTACCAACCCCCGTGAAAAGCAAACGGAGGACTATATTACCGGCCGCTATGGTTAGTAAAAAGAGCAATCTAATGATATTAAAATATCTGATTAGGATGAATAATGACTACTTCCAGAGTTGGTAAACATATTTCACAAAAGTTCAGTGATGAGCTTGAAGGGATTAAAAATCATCTGCTAACGATGGGAGGCATTGTTGAACAGCAACTTGAAATGGCTTCCAGAGCATTAATTGATGGCGATACCAGGCTCGCTGGTGAGGTAATCAAAGAAGGCGTCAGGGTTAACGCCCTGGAGAAGCTGATCGATGAAGAGTGTGCCCAGTGTCTTGCCCGGCGTCAACCGGCCGCCACTGATTTGCGCCTGATTGTTACCGTAATTAAAGCGGTCAATGATCTTGAGCGTGTAGGCGATCAGGCCGAACATCTGGCAAAGTTTGCGGTACAACTGGCAGAACATGCACGACCGAAAAATAACTATCATGAAGTCTATCAATTAGCGCATCATGTAACCCAGATGTTTCACGATGCACTGGATGCTTTTGCACGACTGGATGAAGAAGTCGCTCTTAATGTGATCAAGGAAGACAAAAGTGTTGGTCATGAATATGAAGCGATTATGCGCCAGCACATTACCTATATGATGGATGATCCGCGAACAATTAACAGTTCACTGGATGTCTTATGGGCTATCCGCGCCCTGGAAAGAGTGGGTGATCATGCCAGTAACATCTGCGAATATCTGGTCTATCTGGTGAAAGGGAAGGATATTCGTCATATTGATCAGGAAAATACATAAATTAGAAAAATTCAGCAGTACAATTAATCCGAATTCATGGGTTATAGACAAACGTTTTCAAAATGAATTTTTATTATATCGTTGACGTTTAAGATCAAATGCTGGACAATTATTGCTGCTTTTATCAACT
>CBDTVA010000016.1:0-16329 GCA_965363935.1 uncultured Gammaproteobacteria bacterium
TGGCCGTCATAGCAATAATGGGAATAGCCTGATAACGCTCACCGCCATTACCCGATCGAATCTGACGACTGGTTTCATAGCCATCCATTTGCGGCATCTGGCAATCCATAAACAGCAGTGTATAAGGCGCAGTTTCATCCGCCTGTTGCAGTTTATCCAGTGCGTCCAGGCCATTAACTGCAATATTAACCTGTAAGCCAAAATTGTTTAGAATGCCTTTGGCAACCAGCTGGTTGACACGATTATCTTCTACCAATAACAAACGTGTGTCTGTGGACCAGGCCGCTTTAGAGGTTTCCTGTTTTTTTCTGATACCATTATCGGCCAGTGTTTTCAGATAGTGATGAGTGACCAGAGGCTGAGCCTGTTGTAGCGCATCCCCACCTTCAGCAACCACAGATAAAGCATCAAACAGATCGAATGTGGTGGCCGGTTTCGGGAAGTAGGCACTGAAGCCCAGTTGAGAAAAGAATTGTCCATCGCCCTGATGGCTCATAGAGGTCATCATGACCAGCCTCATGGATTTAAAACGAGCATCCTTTTTAAGCGCCCTGCCCAGGGCAGCGCCATCCATATCAGGCATTTGCATATCCAGAAAAGCAATATCAAAAAAAGCCTTATGCCTTTGCTGTATCCTTGATTCACACACTGCCAGTGCTGACGGGCCATCTTCGGCCTCTACTACCGTTGCCCCCCAATGCTCAAACTGAGTGCGTAACACTTCACGGTTAGTCGCATTATTATCCACTACCAGTAAATTCAATTTGCTGATGTCAATGTTCGGCACCACCAGTTGTGATTGTTCACTGTGCCCAATCAGAACATTAAACTCAAAACAACTGCCCTGCCCTGATTCACTGGTGACCTGGATATCACCCTTCATGAGAACACATAGATTTTTAGCAATGGTCAGGCCCAGGCCTGTACCGCCGTATTTACGGGTGGTTGAAGCATCCACCTGACTGAATGAATCGAACAGCTGTTCCAGTTTATCGGCAGGGATACCAATACCGGTGTCAGACACACTGCCATGCAATCTGAATTGCTGTTCGTTATGGGGTAGTAATTGCAGAAAAATAATAACCTCACCCTGCTCGGTGAATTTTATGGCATTGCCCACCAGGTTGATGAGGATCTGACGCAGGCGTCCCGGATCACCACGGACCATGGAGTGTTCTATATTGGTGACATCGAGCACAACTTCCAGACCTTTCTCTTGCGCCTGAAAGGCCATTGCCTCGGCAAATTCCCCCAACATAGAGCGCAAGTCAAAGTCCAGAGTTTCCAGCTCCAGCTTGCCCGCCTCAATCTTGGAAAAATCCAGGATATCATTAATCAGATTAAGCAGACCATTGGCACTGCTCTGCGCCAGTATGAGCCTATGGCGCTGTTCGTCGTCCAGATCGGTGTCAAGTAATAAACCCAGCATCCCCAGCACACCATTCATAGGGGTACGAATTTCATGGCTCATGCTGGCAAGAAATTCGCCCTTGGCCCGCACTGCAGCTTCCGCTGCTTCTTTTGCCTCAATTAAGGCACGTTCTATGCGTTTATTCTCAGTGATATCGGTACGAATGGCAATATAACTTTTTACTTCGCCATTATCATCCTTAAACGGCACAATAGTGGTATCCAGCCAATAAAGATGACCGTCTTTTGCCCGGTTACAAACTTCATTATGCCACACCCGGCCATCGGCCACAGTACCATACATTTCCTGCCAAAAATGCCCATCATGCGCACCGCTATTGAGTAAACTGTGATTCTTTCCAAGCAGTTCAGGCACAGAATAACCGCTGATTTGAGCGAACAGCTCATTAGCATGGGTAATGTTGCCACTTACATCGGTGACAGCAACAATCGAATGTTGATCCAGAGCAAATTTTTCTTCTTCCAGCTCGGCCAGTAAGTGCTGCGCATGTTCGGTACTTTGCTGCAGTGCCCGCTTATGCTTCTGCTGCATTAATAACATATGATTAAATGCACTGCCCAGGCGGCCAATTTCATTATTAGCCGCAATATCAACCTGGGTACTGGTATCACCCCCGGCGATCATCATGGCGGCCTGTGACAGTTTAATAATAGGCCCGGTAATACGACGGGACAGATAGATGGCTAACAACACAACCAGTAAAGCAGTCACTATAAGCATTGCAATAGTCACCTCTCCCAGCCAGATAGCATCTACCAGGGCTTCTTTCTGGTCGATTTCACTGATCAGCACCCAATCGGCTCCCGGTAACTTTACGCTATTGTGAATACCGATAACCTGTTGACCATCAGGACCTGTGTAGGTCAGGGATTTTTTATGTGTTTTAGCTGCTAATTGCTCTGTTGAACCCGATTCCCCCTGTACATTCTGTTCCTGACGCCAAAGCTGTACCTGCTCAGTGTCAATCACTCGTTCCAGCACATCATTTATTTGTCCATCTCTGAATTTGCTCTCTCTGAATTTAAGTGAACTGCGCAAAAGTTTGTCATCTCCCACCAGATAGTGAATCAGCGAACGGTTACTATTGGGCAAAGTCATACTATTAATAATTCGTTCGACATTAATTTGTACCGCCAGAATACCCAGTTTTTTACCTGATTCATTCAATATCTGGGCCGTCAGAAAACCAGCATTCGTCTGCCTGGAAGGCGCATAATGCTCTAAATCTGAAAACAGACTCTGACCTGTTTGCAGCGTGCTTTCAACACTTTTGGCAAACCGGGTATTCGCATAAGGGCCAGTAAAAAGATTAGTGCCTAAATCAGCTTCAGCAGCAATGCTGAACAGGATATTACCCTGAGTATCAAGCAAATAAATATCATAGATATAATCATAACGTCGACTCAAAGTTATAAAGTAATTTTGCTTCTCACTGACTTGAGCGGCCCAGTCATCACTTTTAACATAGGTACCCGGATTGTTATCATTGTTTTGCAATCCACTCACCAATTGTGACAATAATTCCACGCTATGACTACTTTCAGCCTGAATATTGAGTTCCATAAAACGATAATTAAACCAGCTCTTAATAAAGCGCACATTTAATACCGCTGACTGCTCCAGTTTTTCTTCCGCAGCCCTGGTCAAACTGCTAGTGCCCAGCTGGAAACTGAACCAGACAACCAGCGTCATGGGCAATAGTGACAAGATTAAGAACCAGAACATCAAAGAACGCCCCAGGGAACGAAATTTCTTTTTAGCGCGCATGGAACACTATCCCCAGTTTGATCAATGCAGAAATGCGCAAAAACATCGCTGATAGCAGCAAAGTAAACAGTACCCCTTTACGGCACACGGCCTTCTCTAACCGATGACCTTTAAAAAACCAGATCTGCTGATTCATGGTTCTTCTCCATTGGGTTGAGTGTTCTTATTACCGTTTGGGTTACGCAGTGCTAACCCAACCTGCTGGAAAAATAATTTCCCTTGTAATATTAAGATGTTATGGTTTTTAAGCATAGTCGCCGATAATGATTTTGTCACTCCGGCTGGCAATCGTGAGCGGGCAGGGTCAAAGTTAAATTTCCGCTAATATTAGAATCAATTGTTCTCTGACCCCGTTTCAACTAAACTTCTTATTAACTGTTTATATAGAAAAGGTAATCCTGAATGAGTCAAAGCAATACCATTGAATGCCCAAGCTGCGGCCATGTCATTGATGTCAATGAGTTGCTTTATAATCAACTCAAAAATGAAATTGAAGAAAGCTTTAGCAAAGAGAAAAAACAACTGGTCGAACAGGTTCGTGAAAAAGCGTTAAAAGAACAATCTAAAGTTTTGCAGGATTTGCAGACGGCTTTAAAAGAAAAAGAGACTGAAATAGAAAATCTGGCACAGGCTCGGGCTGATATTGAACAACTAAAAAAAGAAAAAGCAGAAATTGAAGCATCGGTTAAAGCGCAATCAGAAAAAAACTATAAAGAAAAACTGAAAATTGAAAAAGCACAAATCGAGAAACAGCTTAAGGAAACACTGGAAGAAGAAAAAACAGAACAATTTGAGTCATTGAATAAAGAACTCAATGAAAAATCCGAAAAAATAAAAGAGCTGAATAAGGCCACAACGAAAGTGGCACAGTTAATACGAGAAAAGGACGAGCTCAAAGATGCATTGAAGGCAGAATACGAACAGGCATTAACCACGAAACTTTTAGAGGAGAAAATACAGATCCGGGAAGGTGTTGAAAATCAGATGAATTTAAAATTATCTGAAAAAGAATTGTTGATTTCTCAGTTAAAAGATCAGCTGGATGAAACCAAACGAAAAATCGAGCAGGGTTCGATACAGGCGCAGGGAGAAGCGCAGGAGCTGGTGATTGAACAGTTTTTAACCGATTTGTTTCCGGCTGATGAAGTGACTGAAATTAAAAAAGGTGAGCGTGGGGCGGATTGTTTGCAACTGGTCAATGGTAAGATCCAGGATCCGGTTGGCACCATCTATTACGAATCAAAGCGAACCAGGGCGTTTCAACCGAGCTGGATTGAAAAATTCAAAACTGATATTCGGGACAAAGGTGCTGATATTGGCGTGCTGGTAACCGATGTTATGCCTGATGATATGGATCGTATGGGACTAAGGGAAGGGATCTGGATCTGTACTTATGAAGAATTTAAAGGGTTGTGTACGGTGTTAAGAGAATCGTTAATACAACTGAGTCATGCTATGCATTCACAGGAAAACAAAGGTGATAAAATGGTGATGCTGTACGATTTTTTAACCAGTAATGAATTCAGAATGCAGGTTGATGCCATCGTGGAAGGATTTACTACCATGAAAACCGACCTGGATAGTGAAAAACGCTCGTTTCAGCGGATATGGAAGCAACGCGAAAAACAAATTCTAAAAGTGTTAACCAACACGACCAATATGTATGCTTCCATCCGCGGTATCGCAGGCAACGCTATCCAGAAAGTCGATTTGCTAGAATTGCCGGAGCCTGATAATTCCGGGGAATTGAATGCGGATAATACGGATAAAGTTTTAGAATAAGTTCTTGATTATATGAATAATCGACGGCTACTAGCGCAATAAATTGAAGAAACAGGATTTACTGCTAGAATTATCCAATATCCTATACAAACAAGCCAATCATTGAGGTTTAAATGATACGTGATTCTCTGTCAATTCTAGTCGTTGATGATATGAAATTCAGCTGCGAATTCATTCGCCGCGCACTGACCAAAGAAGGCTATACCGCCATAGAGGTGGTCAATAGTGCACCTGATGCCCTCTCCAGGCTGGAGGAAAAACCCGTTGACGTAGTTCTTGCTGACTGGCTTATGCCGGAAATGGATGGCCTGGAATTAACCTGCAAAATCCGCCAGCTTGATGAACAACGCTATCATTATACCGGCATTGTTCTACTGACAGCCAAAGATGATATCGCCTCAATCCGAACCGCTTTTGAAGAAGGGGTTGATGATTATATTGTCAAACCACCCAACCAGATTGAACTGGCTGCGCGAATTTATGCTGCCGGGCGGATAGCCACCATGCAAAATGATTTGCTGGACACCACCAGAGCCCTGCGTGAACAAATTGAGCAGGAATGTACAGTCGATCGCATTACCGGACTGGGTCGTCTTGAAGATACCCAACAACGCCTGGATGCTCTATTGCGGCAGACCATGGCAAGAGGCGGAGCAACCTGTTGCGCTATTCTGAAAATCAATAATCCTGAAACAACTATTGCACAACACGGCTCTTCTGTACAGGATCAGCTGCTCAGCAGTATTGCCAATCGCATCTGCCGGCAAGTGCGCCCCATTGATCTGGTGGGCCATATCGCTAAGGATGAATTTCTGATCGCCATGTATTATAATCAGGTCGATGATGCACGCTGCCGGAATTTTAAGCGGATTTTGTACGATCTCAATCACCGTTCTTTTAAAACCACCCATGGGTTTCTCAATATTAGCTGTGCAATGGCAATGACAATGACCCATAAAGATAATATGATCGGTGATGTTAAAGAATTAATAAGCATCACCCGAAAAAAACTAATCAAATCTGTTGAAATGGGCTCGGAAGAAGTAGCAACCTAAAAGTTTGTTCTGGTTACACCAATGTAAGGATACTATTAATATGAAAAAAGCCTTTAGCTGGCTAAAACTGGCGTGTTCATTAACTCTGCTGAACCTGGCTTTTCTTTTTTCTGTCAGCCAGGCAGACAGCCTGGTAGAGACAGCCACTATCACTAAAGGTGTCATTAATAATAGCAGAGTTTTTATTGGCAGTATCCACTTTGTCCAGTCTTCAGTGCTGGCTTCCAAAACCCAGGGCATGGTACTCAAAGTCAACTTTGACACCACCAGCCAGATCCACAAAGACGATATTCTGGTAGAACTGGATCATGAAATTCTTGATTCCAAAATCCTGGCCATTCAGGCCTCATTAAAAGAACTTAAACTGCTGAAAGAAAAATCGACTAAAGATCTGAGACGATATAAAAAACTGGTACAGCAAAAAAATGTCTCACAGCAAAAATACGATGAAATTTACTATGAAAAGAGCCGCCTTGATCAAAAATTGATCTCTTCACAGGCTGAACTGGAAGCCCTGTTGATTGAACGGAAACAGAATATCATTACCGCCCCCTTTGATGGCGTCATCACTCAACGTCATGTCGAACTCGGTGAATGGGTTGATACAGGGGGCAAAATTGCCACTCTGGTTAACCCGAAAAAAATTATAGCCCTGTTCGATATTCCCGCCTTTTATGCTGTAAAAGTTCAGCCCGGAGAAAAGATCATGGTAGACATTGCCAATCAATCTCACCCGGGAACCATCGAAGGTGTTATTATCAAAGGCGACACCAAAAGCAGGACTTTTCCGCTGAAAATCAACTTGCAAAATACCGACGCCATGCTTTTTGAAGGCATGGAAACACAGATCAGCCTGTCTCAAAGTAGCAGTTCTGATAACCTGCTGGTACCACGGGATGCTATTATTAAGCGCTTTGGTAGTGAGGTCATTTTTGTGGTGGAAAATAATAAGGCAAAAATGTACCCGGTGAGCGTGCAGGTTTATGAGGGTTCTATGGCTGCCCTCTCTGAACAACCCTCTGAAGAACAGGATACTGCTCAGAAATTAAGCGCAGGAATGCAGGTCATCACCAAAGGTAATGAACGGATTTTTCCTGACCAGGAAGTCAAACTGAAATAATATGGATATTATAAAATATTCTTTACACAAACCGGTATCCGTTACGGTTGCAGTTATTCTGATCCTTATGTTTGGCCTATTGACCTTACAAAAGTTGCCTCTGCAATTGACGCCCAATGTCAGCGAAGCAAAAATATCCGTCATTACTGCCTGGCCAGGTGCCTCACCCAGGGAAATTGAACAGGATATTATTGATGAACAGGAACTGGTCCTGAAAAACACCCCTGGTTTAATTGAATATGAATCAAAAGCACAGGACAACCTTGGCACCATCACCCTGACCTTCAAATTAGGCACCCGGATTGAGAAGGCCTTGCTGGATGTCAGCAACAAGCTCACCGAAGTGGACAGTTACCCGTTCAATGTGGAAAAACCGGTTATCAAAGCAACCGGTGAAAGTTCCTCACCCGTGATCTGGACCATGCTGCGTACTCTGCCGGAAAATCCCAATGATATTGATACCTATAAGACCTATCTGGAAAACGAAGTTCGGGAACATTATGAACGAGTCCCCGGTGTTGCTGAACTCTTTATGCTCAGCGGTACGGAACAGCAGATACAAATTATTCTGGATATAAAGCAGGTAGCAAAATATAAACTGGGCATTGATGATATTATCGATAAAATTCAGCGCCATAATCAGGATGTCTCTGCAGGTTCTATAGACATTGATCGGAGAAATTATCGAATTCGTACCACAGCTCAATTTCGCGATCTGGAAAGTATTAGAGAGCTGATCCTGATTTCTGATAATGATCGTCAGGTTAAATTAAAAGATATTGCTATGGTGGTTTACGGCTATGCCATACCGAGGTCCTTTTCCGCTATTGAAGGAGTCAAGGGACTGATCATAGGTGTCAAGCCAGAAAATGCGACCAATATTGTCGAGCTCAGTAACCAGGTAGAGCGGGTTGTCAATCAGCTTAATGATACGATGCTCAAAGAAATGGGGCTGCATATTGACTGGCTGCACGACAAACGACATTATATTCAGGGTTCCATTGATCTGGTCCAGAAAAATATTCTGATTGGTGGTGGATTGGCCATTATAGTCCTGCTGCTGTTTTTACGTTCCATATCGTCAACTGCTGTAGTGGCTCTGGCCATACCGGTTTCTATTATTTCCACCTTTATGATCCTGCACCTGATGGGGCGTTCACTGAATACCATTTCTCTGGCCGGTATTTCCTTTTCTGTCGGCATGCTGGTGGATTCTGCCATTGTGGTGCTGGAGAATATTGATCGGCATAAAAAAATGGGCAAAACCTTTATCATGGCGGCCTATGAAGGGACCAATGAAGTCTGGGGAGCCCTTATTGCTTCGGCGTTAACAACGGTTGCGGTATTTTTACCCATTATTTTCCTGCACAATGAAGCAGGCCAGTTGTTTAAAGATATCGCTATTGCAGTGACCGCCGCAGTATCCTTTTCCTTATTTGTTTCCATCTCTGTGATCCCCATGCTATGGGATCAGTTAATGAAGTTTCATCCCCACGACTCACACCAGGAAAAGCATAAACCAGGCTTACTGGTCCGTTTTGGTAATGGCATAAGCCATATTTTTATGCTGCTTATCGGCCGCATTCTCAGCTCTCCGGGCAAACGTATTCTGACCGTTGTCAGTTTGTCTCTGGTCTCTGCTTTAAGTGTTTATGCGCTGTTTCCGAAAATGGAGTATTTGCCTCAGGGGAATCGTAATTTACTGTTTAATATTATGATCCCTCCTCCCGGCCTGTCTTATCTGGAAAACAAAGCCGTCGGTGATGCCGTTTATCAGCAATTAAAACCCTATGTCCACCAGGAAAGGGACGGCTATCCGGCTATTGAGCGCCTGTTTTATGTTGCTGCAGGCGATTTTATGATTTTTGGCGTTATTGCCAGTGAGGATGAACGGATCAGAGAACTTCAACCGCTGTTAATTCCCTTGGTTAATAGTTTTCCGGGCATTTTCGGCATAACCAAACAGGCCGGGGTCTTTGAGCAGGGGATCGGCAAGGGCAGGACCATTGATATTGATATCAGCGGAGAAAAAATTGCAACCATTGCCACTGCAGGTGCCGCTCTGTTCGGCGCTCTGAAAGCAGCCATTCCTGAAGCCCAGATCCGTCCCGTGCCCTCTATTGAGTTACTGTATCCTGAGGTTGTACTCAAACCTCGTCATAACCAGTTACAGCGACTGGGAATGGATTCCCTGTCACTGGGTATATTAGCAGATGTACTGTTACAAGGGCGCAAAATCAGTGAGTTTAAAACTGATGGGGTAAAAAAAATTGATCTTATTCTAAAAGCCGACCAGAGTCATATTAATTCCCCGGAAGAATTGTATTATTCTCTGGTGGCCACGCCAACTGGAAATCTGGTGGGTTTTAATACTCTGGCTGAGCTGGAACGAACCACCGGCATCAGCGAGATACGTCATTTTAATGGCAAACGCACAATTACACTTGAGGTGACTCCGGCACAGGAAATGACTCTGCAGGAAGGAATGGAGTTATTTGAGCAGGAAATTTTTCCACAACTGCAACAGGAAGGCAAATTAAAGGGCGTTAAAATTGCCCTCAGCGGTACTACGGATAAACTCACCGAAACCATTGATTCCATGTATATGAATATTATCCTGGCGGTGATTATTACCTATTTATTAATGTCAGCCTTATTTGCTAATTTTATTTATCCGCTGATCATCCTGTTCACCCTGCCTCTGGCTGCCGCCGGGGGCTTTATCGGTCTGGCATTGACTAATCGTTTTCTGGTTTATCAACCCCTGGATGTTTTAACCATGCTGGGCTTTGTTATTTTAATAGGTATTGTGGTCAATAATGCCATTTTAATTGTTCATCAGGCCCTTAATCTTATCCGCCATGAAGGAATCGAACCTCAAAAGGCGGTTTTTGAGTCCACCCGCAGTCGTTTAAGACCTATTTTTATGAGCTCTTTGACGTCTGTATTTGGTATGTTGCCGCTGATCCTTTCCCCCGGACCCGGTTCAGAATTTTATCGCGGACTGGGCAGTGTCATTACCGGCGGGCTGGCTTTTTCTACCCTGTTTACACTGTTTGTGATCCCGTCTCTTCTGATGTTTGTTATTGGCATGGAGAAAAAGACCACGTAGCGACTGATTGCAGAATCCGTGTTAATGACAAGTGTTGGGTTAACGCAGCGTAACCCGACCTACAATAAAAAAACTCAACTAAAAAACACATTTCATATTCATTGAGATAGTTACTGTTAAGCTGAATATTTTATTTTTTTTTCTGCAACGTGGTAAAATATCGGGCATTATTTCCTGGCAAAAAAAACAGGAAGAAAAACAGGATAAGTACCTTTACCCTCAAAAAAGGTTGTTGCATGAAAATTTTAGTAATTGGTAATGGCGGACGTGAGCATGCCTTAGCATGGAAAGCGGCACAATCCCCTCAGGTTGACGAAGTATTTGTTGCACCCGGTAATGCCGGTACCAACCGGGAAGCCAAACTAACCAATATTGACATTGCTGTCACTGATATTCCCGCATTGTCTGAATTTGTCAGACAAAACAATGTGGCACTGACCATTGTCGGACCGGAAGTACCGCTGGTTGCAGGTGTAGTGGATAGTTTTAATGACCAGGGTCTGCGCATTTTTGGCCCTACCCGGGGTGCGGCGCAGTTGGAGGGGTCCAAAGCATTTACCAAAGATTTTCTGGCGCGGCATAATATTCCCACTGCGGCCTATCAAAATTTTACTGAAATTGCTCCCGCTATTGCTTATGTTAAAGAACAGGGCACCCCGATTGTGGTTAAAGCCGATGGCCTGGCTGCCGGAAAAGGCGTGATTGTTGCCCGGACGGAGCAGGAAGCCGTTACGGCCATTGAAGACATGCTGGCAGGCAATAGCTTTGGTGAAGCAGGTCACCGGGTCGTAATTGAAGAGTTTTTACAGGGCGAGGAAGCCAGTTTTATTGTTATGGCCGATGGCAAAAACATTCTTCCCCTGGCCACCTCGCAGGATCATAAAGCGCGAGATAATGGTGACCTGGGACCCAATACCGGTGGTATGGGCGCCTATTCGCCTGCCCCGGTGGTAACTGATGAAATTACCCGCAAAGTCATGCAAACAGTCATTATCCCCACCATTGAAGGGATGGCAGCCGAAGGCAATGAATACAGCGGTTTTCTCTACGCAGGTCTGATGATTTCCCCTAATGGTGAGCTTAAAGTTCTGGAGTATAATTGCCGCTTTGGCGATCCGGAAACCCAGCCTATTATGATGCGCCTGCAATCGGATCTGGTGGGGTTATGTCAGGCAGCTGTTGACCACAGGCTCGACACTGCTACAGCACAATGGGACAGCAGAGCCGCTATTGGTGTTGTTATGGCTGCAGGTGGTTATCCCGGGGATTATGACACAGGTCATGTTATTGAGGGGCTGAATGCAGTGGACAGTGACACCAGCAAGGTATTTCACGCCGGAACCGCGGATAGCGACGGTCAGGTAGTCACCAGCGGCGGCCGGGTGTTATGTGTGGTTGCTTTGGGTGATTCGGTTACTGAGGCGCAGCAGAGAGTCTATCAGAAAGTTGAAAAGATTCATTGGCAGGGGGCATTTTTTCGCTCTGATATTGGCTATCGGGCTATTGCCAGAGAGACTTGAGATGTATTTATAGCCACAAGCGGAAATTGTAACAATACAAAAAATAGGTTAATATTCGCTAATTATTAATTTCAGATTACTTGCATAGCTCTTGTACGATATTTCTTAAACAAGACTTCTTAAACAAGGAACACATTATGTCTATTAAACACCCAGTTGTTGCAGTAACCGGTTCTTCCGGTGCCGGTACTACTACGGTAAAAAATGCCTTTGAACATATTTTCTTTCGCGAAAAGATTAATCCAGCGGTTATTGAAGGGGATAGTTACCATCGTTATGACCGTGCTCAGATGAAAGTAGCGGCTGCAGAAAAAGGCGATACCTTCAGCCATTTTGGTCCTGAAGCCAACCAATTTGATGTACTGGCCGATACCTTTAAGGAATACGGTGAGAGCGGTATGTGCAAGCGTCGCTACTATCTGCACAGCGATGAAGAAGCCATACCCTACGCGCCCTTAAAAGCCGGTGAATTCACCGACTGGGAAAATATTCCCTCCGATACTGATTTATTATTCTATGAGGGTCTGCACGGCGGTGCCAAAGACGAGGATGTTGATATATCCAGTCATGTTGATTTACTGGTGGGTGTGGTACCCATTGTAAATCTGGAATGGATCCAGAAAATTCATCGCGACAATGCCCAGCGCGGTTACTCGGCAGAAGCCATTGTTGATACCATTTTGCGCCGTATGCCAGACTATGTGAACTATATTACACCTCAGTTCTCACGTTCTGATATTAACTTTCAACGTGTACCGACTGTGGATACTTCTAATCCTTTTATCGCTCGTGATATTCCAACACCTGATGAAAGCTTTATTGTGATCCGTTTTCAGGAGCCGAAAGGGGTAGATTTCCCCTATTTATTAAACATGATCCCTGATTCATTTATGTCACGCCGTAACAATATGGTTGTCCCTGGCAGCAAAATGGGCTTTGCCATGGAATTAATTCTGGCTCCCCGTATCCATGAGCTAATGGAAAAAGCCAGAAGCTAAAAAATCCGGTTAACGGTTAACGGTTAAAACATAAAGTCTTGACCGTTAACTTTTCTCTTCATCAGGCAAGTCAATTTTTTCCATCATATAACACAAACAATCCTGACGGATAATTTCCTCTCTGGTGGTCAGCATGGATGGCATAACCGGAATTTGTGTTCTGATTTCACCATCCTCATAGCTAAAATAACGCTGCGCCACATCCCGTCCCTGTTCATCAATCGCCTGTAAAAAAATATCCTTGTGCGAATTGATCCGGGCCAGGCGTGCACCGGCATCCAGAGCGGTAAAATTCAGTCTGTCCACATCGGCAGCAAAGTTAATATCAGAAGGAGTGGTAGAATTAAAACTGATTTTAAACTGCTCCGGCACCTTGATAATTGCCATGGTATGGTATAAATCAAAGTCTGCTGCTTTAAGCGGCTGGTTGCTGAACTCGCCCAGCGCCATGACCTTTTCAATGTAATTTTTAGCGTGTTCCACACCGTGCTTTTGTTCCGGTTGACCGCATTCTATGGTCACCGCAGGACAGAGTCGGCTAAAAGCCAAAGATTGCACTGTGTCCGGCTTAATAAAAAAAACCACTGTACGGCTGAATAAATGCGCTAACTGAAAAAAGTCATGTTCTTTGCGGTTAATGCAGGCATAATGCGGATTTTTTCCGGTATTGTTATGGATATCAAGGCTGGCAAAGACCTGTTTTTCTTTCATCTGCCGCACAATAGCGCTCATCATCCTGCCTTCCTCAGACGGGTGATCGCTCCAAATGCGGTTATAATCAAGCTGACCGTCAAGCACTCGTTTATGTTCCCTGGCGGCTGAAATATTGGCAATAAAAATGGACATTGCCCGAGGCAGCGCCTGATGCTCCTGTTGCGACTTATATTCGCGCAGGTATCGCTTCAATGCTTCCCAGCCTGTCGTTTCATTACCATGCAGCAATACCGAAAGAAATAGTGGCCGGGGAATTATGCCCGGCAAGTGAATCAGAGTCGGCCCGGATAACACTTCATGCAATTCATGGGCTTTTTTTTCCAGCAGATTTTCCGGTAAATACTCCAACACAGTCAACATTCAGAGCTCCTCCTGATATTTTTCATACCCCCCACTTCACTCTCCGTCTCAGACCGTCCACTCATGCACCGGCTGACCACTTTGCTGATTTTTCAGATAAGCCAGAGTCAGAGCCTGCATGTCTTTGCCATGTTTCTTCACATAGCGGCGTTGCCAGATTGAGCCATTTTGCCCGCTGCTGACACGCTGTTCAATAATACCAAGATAATAATCAATATCCTGTCTTTCAATACCCAGCTGACTTAGACCGTCTCTGGCAATGGGCAGCAGGTAATCAAGGAGCAATGATTTCATGGGCAGGTTCTGCCCTGCCAACCAGGTTGTTTTCCCTTTCAGACCATGCTTGGCAGCCAGATAAAAGTTTTCTTTGGCTTGCACAAAAGGCATTTGTAATTCTGGAATTTCATATTGAGTGGCAAGCACGGTGACAGCGCCATAAAAAAACGCCGCATTGGCAATACTGTCAGCCACCGTGGGTCCTGCCGGTATGACCCGGTGTTCCAGCCGGACATGGTAATCCCTGACCTGTTCATGTTCATGTTCATGTTCATGTTCATGTTCATGTTCATGCTCATGTTCATGTTCTGTATAAGCAATCAGAGGCCGATTCCAGCGCCACACCGTACCATTATGCAATCCCAGATGAGCCAGGTCTGCTACTGCTGAATCGAACACCTCGGGTAATAACACCGGATAATGTTCAATATTTTCCTGAAAACATTCTAACAGGGAGCGCTGGGCATAACCGGAGCCGAAACTGACACGCTTGATTGGGCCAAACATCGCACCGTCAAAACCACCCACCGAAACCGCCTGCTCAAAGACCGGGATGCGGGTTTCACACCATAAAGCTTTAGCAAATAAAAACGGCGAATTAGCGCTCAGTGCCACCACCGGAGCCGACAGAATAATAGCAGCATTATAGTAACGCACCGAACGTGAAAAAGGCATTTGTAAATGCAATTGAAAAGAAGTCGCCACTGATTCCAGCATGACATCCTTATGGATGCTTTTTAATGTTTCGCTGCCCTGAATATCCAGCTCAATGGCACGGCCTTTACGGCTTCTGAGCACTTGCTCATTGAGTGCTTCATAGCGTGTCATATGTGACATATTAGCCAGCTTAAGGTGCTGCTCCTGCAAACTGGGTAGCGTGCCCACCATGATCAGGCTGCAATTCATTTCCTGAGCGACACGGTTACAGGCAGACCATAGTCTGGACAACTCCTGTTCCAGATCGCGCAAGGCCCTGCCCGTCAAAATAAAGACTGCGCTGTTCAGTTCAATATTGAATTGCGCCAGTTCCCGGGTGACCTGAGGAAATACAGAGGAATTTTTAAGCCGTTGTAAATAAATTTCATTGATACAGGCCGGATCACCTTTTTGGTCAACCAGGCAGACTTCCATTTCAAATCCAATGGTCAGGTGTTCCCGGCACCCGCGAGTGGAAGTGTCTTTGGCCAGCTCTTTATTTTTTTTGTCAAACCAGTTTTTTACCCACTCCAGTTCCTTATCCATTTTACAGCGATAGCGATCAAAATCACTTTTTTTAAAGTGGCTATGGGTGATCTCTTGTCCCATCAACGGGTTCCTGTAATAATGAGTTGCTCACATGAGTATAGTTGAAATGGCAGTACATTGCTTTAGCTGACGATGTTTTTCAAGCTGTAGATTTTGCAGCCTGAGTATTATTTAATTCCTGCAGACGTTGTGCTGTGCCGATGTCCCACCAGAGCCCCTGATAAATTTCACCCGATACCTGTTGTTTTGCCATTGCCGCCCTCAGCATCGGAGCCAGAGCATGCTTTCCTGCTCGAATAGCATGAAAAAAATCCGGGTGATAGCGGGCAATACCGCTGAAGGTAAAGCGTCGCCCTTCAAAAGGCGGCTCCTGATCAGTCACCTGATGATGGCGGCAATAAAAGTCACCCTCCGGATGACTTTCAGGATTGTCGACCAAAACCAGATGGGCCGGCTGTTCAGATGACTGGGCAGATAATTGTGCAAAAGGGTAATCGCTAAACACATCACCATTGACCACAATAAATGGCTCTGCTCCCAGCAGATCCAGGGCTTTCTTTATACCGCCTGCTGTTTCCAGTGCCTGACCTTCTCTGCTGTAGTGTATCAGGGCTCCATATTGAGCACCATCACCCAATTGAGCTTCAATCTGCTCCCCTAACCAGGCGTGATTAATGACCAGTTCATTAATTCCGGCTTTCACCAGTGCCTCAATATGATATTCAATCAGGCTTTTACCGGCAACCTGAAGCAGCGGTTTGGGTATACTGTCCGTAAGAGGACGCATCCGCTCTCCGCGTCCTGCGGCCAGGATCATGGCTTTCATCAGGAGCCATCAGCCTGTGAAGCGTCTGAAATCAAGGGGGTCAGAGTAAATTCTTTACTCTGACCCCCTTGATTTCCTTTATTAAGACGTGCCAAAAACTGCAGTAAAGCATTGAATTCCTC
>CBDTVA010000017.1:0-16158 GCA_965363935.1 uncultured Gammaproteobacteria bacterium
GACCATGTTTAATCAAGTCGACGGGAGCAACTACGGATTCATGCGGTATACATTAGAGCTAGGTAATTACCTGACCTTCTGACACATCTACTTTAATACCCACGCGGTTACGCTCCAACGGAGTCACTACGGTATCAATTCGAACAGCGTATTTACCCCGGGCATAATACTGACGTTTCAACTCTTCCACTACACGCTGTAAAATTGATTTATCGTAGACGCGCCCTTCGGCGAAACCGATTTGTTTTAAAGCTTTGGTTAATTCCTCCGTATCAATGTCCTTGTTGCCATCAAACTCAATGTCAGCAATTGCGGGACGCTCTATGACAAAAACGATCAGCGAATTACCATCCTGTTCAAGGCGAACATCTTTAAAAAATCCGGTTTTATATAATTCACGAATGGATTTGGACACGGCCCTGTCATCAACAGAGTCACCCACTTTCAATGGCAGGTAATTAAACACCGTACCGGCAGAGATACGCTGCAATCCTTCAACTTTGATATTATCAACAGTAAAGGGCTCAAAGGCCAAAAGGAGCGAATTTGCCAAAATAGAGCTTATAAAAATAACAAAAGATAAAAAAGCATGTCTCATTAAGTGAGTTCCAGTCATAAGGTATATATTTCTGCTATCCAGCCCTGGTCAATAAAGTAGGAAAATAAAAAATTTAGTTAATTTAACAGTCTTGTAAAATCGTTATACAAAGCAACACTCATCAACATAACCAGCAGAGTGACGCCGATTTTAAGCCCAATTTCCTGCACAGTTTCAGAAACCGGAGATCCTTTCACCATTTCAACCAGATAAAAAAGTAAATGACCGCCGTCCAGCATGGGAATGGGGAGCAAATTAATCACTCCCAGACTCAAACTGACTATAGCCAGAAAGCGTAAAAAATTTTCAATCCCCATTCTGGCGGAATGTCCGGCCACTTCAGCAATGGTAATCGGACCACTGATATTTTTTATTGAGGCTTCACCGACGACTATTTTACCTAACATTTTTAATGTTAGCACTGATAAATTCCAGGTTTTTTCTATCCCCTTGGGAATAGCTGTAAAAATGCCATATTGATGTATGGCAAACATGGATTCCGGCAATGGGGTCACTGATTCAGGCCGCACACCTATTCGTCCAATCGTCTGTCCACCCTGTTCAACCGAACCAATGGTAATAGACAACGAATGCTGCTGCCCATTTCTTGCAATTTCAACGCTCACATCCTGACCGGGTTTGTTTATCACTGAGCGAACCAGATCCCGCCAGTGGTCAACTTCCAGACCTTGCACAGACACTATTTGATCACCTGCCTGAATACCCGCAGCAGATGCCGGAGAATCTGCAGTAACTTCGCCAATAATAACTTTTTCCAGCGGTAGTTGAAGCGTTAAACCAATGAGTTCCTGAAGACTGGAAGGCTCCACATCCATAGCAACCCGATCCAGTCTGAGAGTAATATTACGTTGATCAGACAGTTTGACTTGCGTAGGCCTGCGTTCTATAAAAGCACTAAGCAATTGCTCATAAACAGAGCTCAAAGTCGGCGTTTCTTCTCCGTCAACTGCGACAATATGATCGCCGTTGCGTAATCCAGACTCCCAGGCAATTGAATCCGTGTCCAGTTTACCCATAATCGGCTTGACACCCTGAACACCGATAACAAACATAAGCCAGAAGGCAAAAACAGCAAAAACAAAATTCACAAACGGACCGGCAAAGACAATTGCAAAGCGTTTATAAACTGACTGCCGATTAAAGGCCCGGGGCAGTTCGTCTTCTGCAACATCTCCTTCCCGCTCATCCAGCATTTTGACATAGCCGCCTAAAGGAATGCTTGCCACCACGTATTCGGTATTATCGTATTTCCCCTGAAAACGAAACAGCGGTTTGCCAAAACCAATAGAAAAACGCAACACCTTGACATTCAATTTTCTGGCCACCCAGAAATGACCAAACTCATGAATTGCAACCAGGAGCGCTATCGTAAAAATAAAAGCCGTCACAGTGACGAGTAAATTATTCATATACACAAAAACCGATCATTACTTATATTCCGAGTTTATTGACATAATTGTTCTGCAAACTGCCTAGACTGTGCATCGTCAGCCAGAATAGTCTCCAGGGACTCAGCTGGCTGGCTGGCAAGCTGATTCAGGGTCTGCTCAACCACATCAGCTATTCGGGTAAAAGCAATTTTTTCTTTTAAAAAGGCATCCACAGCAATTTCATTGGCAGCGTTTAAAATTGCAGGCGCTGTCCCACCTGAACGCAAGGCTTCATAAGCCAGTTTGAGGCACACAAAACGTGAAAAGTCAGGTTGTTCAAAATTCAGTTGCGCCACTTTAAAAATATCCAGCTGCTCAACGCCGGAATCCATTCTGTCCGGCCAGGCCATAGCGTGAGCTATCGGGGTGCGCATATCCGGATTGCCTAATTGTGCCAATACAGAGCCATCGTTATAGGATACCATAGAATGAATAATGCTTTGCGGATGTATCACCACCTGAATATCATCGGCCACAGCGTTAAATAAGCAACTGGCTTCAATCACCTCCAGACCTTTATTCATCATAGTGGCAGAATCTACCGAAATTTTTCTACCCATATCCCAGTTCGGATGGGCGCAGGCCTGTTCCGGAGTCACGTTATGAAGTTCGCCCTGAGTTTTATTCAGGAATGGGCCGCCTGAAGCCGTCAGAAGAATTTTTTTTACACCTGAGGCCTGTAACGATCCCGGCACTTGCGAATGCGCATTGGCAGCAAGCAGGTTTCCCGGCAGAGACTGGAAGATTGCATTATGTTCACTATCAATGGGCAGCAAAGTCGCGCCATTGTCTCTCACCGTCTGCATAAATAAATCACCGGACATCACCAATGATTCTTTATTGGCCAGCAGGATCCGTTTACCTGCCTTTGCTGCTGCTAATGATGATTTGAGACCCGCAGCACCGACGATGGCAGCCATAACGTAGTCAACCTGCTCGTGTGCCGCAACTTCATCAAGTGCTTGAGCACCTGAAAACACCGCGATATCACGGGTTTTTACATTATTACTTAAACGCTGCTGCAACTCTCCGGCTGAATTCTCATCAACCATAACAGCAATTTCAGGCAGATACTGAGCACATTGTTCATAAAGACGATCGACATTGGTATTTGCCGTCAGAGCAAAGGCTCGAAACCGTTCAGACTGCCTGGCAATCACATCCAGAGTACTGATACCAATAGAACCGCTAGAACCTAAAATTGCTATATTTATCATTGTGTGACTCTCGTTAACCCGGGTCTGTCAACTTTAAGTTTACTAATTAATTGGCTCAGGCCACTTATAAAATTACTTCAGGACTGATAAAGCAATGAAATTGCAATAAAAAATACAGGACCCGCAGCCGTTACACTGTCAATTCGATCCAAAATACCACCATGACCAGGTAACAAATTACTACTGTCTTTAATACCGCTCTGACGTTTAAACATACTTTCCATTAAATCGCCAATAACTGAAAAAACAACGGTGACAACCGTTATGGTAATGCTATTAACATAATCCTGCTGACTGCCATTGTGCCAAAAGGTAAACAGGCTTGCCACACTGACTGCCAGCAATAACCCGCCATAAACACCTTCTCTGGATTTTCCCGGACTGACTTTTGCTGCCAGTTTATGTTTACCAAATCGTTTACCTGAAAAATATGCCCCGGTATCAGCCAGCCAGACTAATATCATAATAGACAGGACCAGATAAGGACCACTGATACTGGTTTGGGCAAATTCCAGCTTCTGGATAGCATGAATGGAAATCAGGGAATACCAGGTCAGAGTTAACAACAGGATGCCCATAAGGGCGATAACTAAAGACTTTTCTTTCCATAATGCTGCACTGGCGGGGTATCTGAACACTAATAACAGGCTGAACAACCAGAATACCGCAGCAATAGCATTCATTACATCCGCTGAAAGAATAAAAATAATCAGCCATAAAAAATACAGAATACCTGCCACAAGCGCAACAAAGGCCATTTTAGCCCATTGAGAAGCAAGTTTGGCAAATCCTGCCCACTCATAGCCGCCGATCAACATGATTAGTCCAACAGCGACTGCAAAAGCATTATTCGATAGAAATAAAATGCCATAAATGGCAAGAGGCAGAAGAACTAAAGCAGTAATGACTCTTAATTTTAACATTCAGGTGTTATTCTTCTTTTAATTGATCACCGGTGCGACCAAAACGCCTATGTCTTGAAGAAAAAGATGCAATTGCTTCTTCAAACATTTTTTTATCAAAATCCGGCCACAAAGCATCCGTAAAATAAAATTCGCAATAAGCCAATTGCCATAAAATAAAGTTACTGATCCTTTTTTCGCCTCCGGTACGAATAAACAGATCCGGTTCTGGCAGCCCTCTTAGCGACAAGTGGTCTTCAACGACTGCCTCATTAATATCCTCAATAGCCAGATTTCCCTGCTGCACTTTATGGGCAATCATGCGCGTTGCCTGAGTCAAATCCCAGCGCCCTCCATAGTTGGCGGCAATATTGAGGATCAGTCCCGTATTGTCAGAGGTTAATGAAATCGCGTTACCAATGAGAGTTTGAATCTTTTCAGAAAAGGCTGAGAGATCACCAATAATACGCAGCTGAACATCATTGTCATGAAGTTTTTTGACTTCACGCGTCAATGCAGAAGCAAACAGTTCCATTAATAGACCGACTTCTTTTTCCGGTCTGCGCCAGTTTTCACTGCTAAAGGCGAAAAGAGTTAAAACTTTTATATCCTGCTCTACACAACTGCTGACAATTTTTCGAACCGCACTCAGTCCGGCTTTATGTCCCGCAAAACGTGGCATAAACCTTTTTTTAGCCCAGCGCCCATTACCGTCCATAATAATACAAACGTGCTTTAATTTATTTCCTATGGAACGGGTTGGGTTATCCGCAGGCATGTTAAATTTCCATCAAGTCTTTTTCTTTTTCTGCCAGAATTTGATCGATTGCCTTGACGTATTTATCGGTTAGTTTCTGGATTTCATCTTGTGCACGATGCTCTTCATCTTCTGAAATATCTTTATCTTTCTCAAGGTCTTTCAGTGTACTGTTCGCATCACGGCGAATATTTCGCAATGCAACCTTGGCATTCTCACCTTCAGCGCGAACAACTTTGGTCAGGTTCTTGCGTGTTTCTTCTGTCAAAGGCGGTAAAGGGATTCGAATCAACTCACCGCTGGTCGCAGGGTTTAAACCCAAATCAGAGGTCAAAATGGCTTTTTCGACCTTTGGAGTCATTTGCTTTTCCCAAACCTGGACAGACAACGTTCTGGCATCCAATACAGAAACATTGGCAACCTGATTCAATGGCGTTGCGCTACCATAATAATCCACCGTAATACTATCCAGCAGACTGGTATGAGCACGACCTGTTCTGACTTTCATTAAATCCTGCTTGAGTGAATCAATGCTCTTTCCCATTCGAGAATTGGCATCACTACGAATTTCTTCAATCATAATATTCCTCCTGACAAATCAAACTCCGGATGAAGATACTAAACAGACTACTTGCGCCAGCAGTAGCAGGAATTTCTCAAGCAGATAACTCAACCAGGTTACTCAACAAGAGTACCTTCCTGCTCACCACGGATCACCTTTTCAAGTGCGCCATCCTTAGTCATGTTATAAACTCGAATAGGCATTTTATGGTCACGGCACAACACTATAGCAGTCGCATCCATGACATTTAATTTCTGCGTCAAAACTTCATCGTAAGTTAGATTATGATAAAGTCTGGCATCTGGATCTTTGACTGGATCAGCCGAATAGACACCATCAACTTTGGTCGCTTTTATGACCACATCGGCTTCAATCTCAATACCGCGTAAACTGGCAGCAGAGTCTGTAGTGAAGAAAGGATTACCTGTACCGGCCGCAAAAATAGCTACCCTGCCCTTTTCAAGGTGGCGGATTGCTCTGCGACGAATATAATCTTCACAGACCTGATGAATGGGTAAGGCGGACATTACCCGGACGGGCACCGCATTATTTTCCAGCGCATCCTGAAGCGCCAGAGAATTAATCACTGTAGCCAGCATCCCCATATGATCACCAGCAACTCTATCCATACCCGCTGCGGCCAGGCCTACACCCCTGAAGATATTACCACCACCTAGCACGATAGCCACCTGGATCCCCTGATGAATCAATTGCTTTATCTGCCGGGCAACAAAAGTCAGCACCTGTGGCTCAATACCAAAACTCTGTTCTCCCATTAATGCCTCACCACTGAGTTTTAACAGGATTCTTTGATACTTTTCGCTCACAGGCTGCTCCTTGGTTTTTTTGAGGTTTTTAGTGCTGTGGCTGGTACTTGTCCAGTTCATCTGAACCAGGCACGTTTATTGACACTAAGTAAGCAATCAATGCACATGCGGTTCAGCTTTTAGCCCTTAGCCACCAATCTGGGCCATAACTTCTGCAGCAAAATCTTCCTGCTTCTTTTCAATACCTTCACCGACTTCCAGGCGGGTAAAGCCAAGAACGGTGGCTCCGGCATCTTTAACCAGCTTTTCAACGCTTATGTCGGGGTCTTTAACGAAAGCCTGACCCAGCAGAGTATTGTCTTTAATAAAGCGCTTGATTTTGCCTTCTACAATTTTCTCTATGATATTAGCAGGCTTACCCGTATTTGCCGCTTCAGCTGCGGCAATTTCCCTTTCTTTTTCCAGCTCAGATGCATCCAGAGAAGACTCATCCAGACCTTTAGGTCTGCTGGCTGCAATGTGCATGGCAACGTCTTTAATCAGCTCTTCATTACCATTTTGCATGTCAACGACAACACCAATCCTGGTGCCATGCAGATAAGAGCCCAGTTGACCTTCTGTGGAAAAAGTCAAAAAACGGCGTACTGACATATTTTCACCAATTTTTGCAATCATGGTTTTTAAAGCCGTATTAATGCTTTCACCACCATCGACCAGAGACATTTCCAGTAAGGCATCCACATCAGCCGGTGCATCAGTCATAATGCGGTTTGCTACAGCAGTGGCAAAATCACCGAATTCATCACCCATAGCAACGAAATCTGTCTCACAGTTGACTTCCAGCATCACACCTTTTTTTGCATCATCACTAAACTGAATAACGACTTTGCCTTCAGCGGCTATACGGCCTGCCTTTTTATCGGCTTTTGCCAAACCAGCTTTACGCATATGCTCAATTGCAGCTTCGATATCACCATCAGTCTCAACCAAAGCTTTTTTGCAATCCATCATACCTGCGCCGGATCGTTCTCGTAATTCTTTAACCAAAGCGGCGGTAATTGCCATTTTTATTGACCTCTTTAATTCAAAACCGGGTAGCAATATTTATTCCTACCCGGAAAATTAACTTGTTTTACTTTTGACTCTTTATTCTGTCACTTTTCTGAAATTTAAGCTTGATAAGGAAACCAAGAGAAATTTATCGTTAAGATGCTGCGCTTTCAGATGTGCCTTCATCTGTACTTTCAACTTCAACGAAGTCGTCTGAAACAACTTCCGTATTGGCTGCTTTAGCGTCCAGAACAGCTTCTGCTGCTGATTCAACATACAGCGTAATGGCTCGAATCGCATCATCATTACCAGGAATAATATAATCAATGCCAGTTGCCATATTATTCGTGTCAACCACACCAATCACTGGAATTCCCAGTTTATTTGCTTCCAGTACAGCAATTTTTTCATGACCAACATCGATAACATAAAGTGCTGAAGGTAATGAATTCATATCTTTAATACCACCCAGACTTTTTTCCAGCTTTTCCATTTCCCTGGAATTCATCAGCACTTCTTTTTTAGTCAAGGTATCAAAAGTACCATCAGTTGAAGCTTTTTCTAAATATTTCAATCGCTTGATAGATTGTTTAACTGTTTTGAAGTTAGTCAGCATACCACCCAGCCAGCGGTGGTTAACATAAGGCATACCACAACGTAGAGCCTGTTCCTTCACGGCTTTGCCGGCAGCACGTTTAGTGCCCACAAACAGGACTTTGCCGCGTTTGGCAGCAACCTGGCCGACAAAGTTCATCGCATCATTGAACATTGGCAGGGTTTTTTCCAGGTTGATAATATGAATTTTGCTGCGGTCACCAAAAATATATTGTGCATTTTTTGGATTCCAGTAACGGGTCCGGTGACCGAAATGAACGCCCGCTTCAAGCATTTGACGCATTGTGACTTTTGCCATGGTAATTTCCTTTAAACAAGGGTTGAATCTTCCAAATATCCCATAAACCAACCTGATTTTTCACTTCGATGACAGCTTAAATATCATTTTAAAGCTGTCCAGTTGAGTGTTCAGGCACCCGGATTTATGTGTCGATATAGGGTCGGAATATACAAAACATCAGCGCTTCAATGGTTTTCAAATACCCTATTCAGCCGGTGAATTGTTTTGCTCTAAAAGCCTGTCAATACTTACGCATGACAAGGCGTGCGTATTATTCCATAAAACTGAAAAAACAACAATCTTTCTTTGCTTTCTTTAGCTAAACAGGACAGGGGCTAAGGTCTAAGTGCAGAGAAATGTTCTGCACTGAATACGATTTGCTTTCCAATTTAGGATAGTGGCGTAAATCACCGAAAAAATCGTAGTTAATTTTAAGCATATAAAGGGGTATAATACTGTCTGGTTAATTTTGTGCCTGACTAAATTTTACTTAAACAAGATTATTAATACTCATGAGCATTAGCATAAAAACCCCTGAAGAAATCGAAAAAATGCGTGTTGCAGGCAAACTCGCTGCTGAAGTTCTGCAAATGATTGAACCCTATGTTAAACCAGGCATCACTACGGATGAGTTGGACAGAATATGCCATGAACATATTGTCAATGAACAACAGTCTATCCCCGCTCCCCTGAACTACCATGGTTTTCCAAAGTCCATCTGCACATCTGTCAATAATCAGATTTGTCATGGCATACCCGGTGAAAAAACACTCAAAAACGGTGATATTATCAATATTGATATTACTGTGATTAAAGAGGGTTATCACGGTGATACCAGTAAAATGTTCATGGTCGGCAAACCGTCTGTTCTGGCAGAACGTTTGTGCCGTATCAGTCATGAGTGTTTGTTTACCGGTATAAAAATGGTCAGGCCCGGGATTCACCTGGGTGATATTGGCCATGCCATTGCCCAATACGCAGAAAAACATAACTTTTCTGTGGTTAGAGAGTATTGCGGACATGGGATTGGGGTAAATTTCCACGAAGATCCGCAAGTCCTACATTATGGCAAACCTGGTACCAAAGAGGTTCTGCAGGAAGGCATGACCTTTACTATTGAGCCCATGATCAATGCGGGAAAACGTCATGTCCGGGTACTTCCGGATAAATGGACTGTCGTTACCAAGGACCGAAGTTTGTCCGCGCAATGGGAACACACTCTCCTGGTTACTGCGGATGGCTACGAAGTTCTGACTCTGCGTGATGAGGAACAATCATCTACAGGTATGAGCACAGGAAACAAGAATTAGATGCAATTGATTATCCCCCCACCCATAGAACTCTTATTTGATGTCAAAGCACTGCAAGCCGAGCTAACACAGACACAAACACCGCTAATACCTCTGAAGCAAGCAGTAAAATCAATCTATGAGGTGCAATTAGAGCAATTTCAGAATCAGCAAAATATTGTTCACCTGATCCGGGAAAGAGCGCAGGCCATTGATATAATACTGACTCTGGCCTGGAACTATTATAATCTGGACTGCAGTGCCGCCCTGCTTGCCGTTGGTGGATATGGACGGGGGGAGCTGCATCCCTATAGTGATGTTGACCTGCTCTTGCTGCACGATGCGCAACATGATCTGGTGCAAGATGCCGAGAATTCTGGGGTTAGTAATGAATTAAGTGAAAATCTGCAATCCTTTATTGCCCTGCTCTGGGACATTGGCCTGGAAATTGGCCATAGTGTTCGTACTGTCGATGAATGTATCAGCGAAGCTGAAAATGACATTACCATTATCAGCAATCTGATGGAATCTCGCCTGATCACCGGTGATCAGTCCCTTTATGAACAACTATCCGGCCAGTTAAGCCCGGAAAATATCTGGCCCACCAAAAATTTCACTGCGGCCAAAATTCAGGAAAAAAAACAACGCTATCGCAAATTCAATGAAACCGCCTACAACCTGGAACCTAATATCAAAGAAGGCCCTGGCGGTTTACGTGACATACAGATCATAGGTTGGGTTGCCAAGCGGCATTTTAATGTTGACAGTCTGAAACAACTGGTGGGACACAATTTTCTGACGCCGAAAGAATATGAACAATTGGAACACGGACAAAATTTTCTCTGGAAAATCCGTTTTGCTTTACATGTATTGTGCAAACGACATGAAGAACGTCTGCTATTTGATTACCAAAGAGAGCTGGCTCAACAATTTGGCTATATTGATTGCGAAGGCAAACTGGCAGTTGAATGTTTTATGGGCGAATACTACCAGACGGTCATGGAACTGGAACGCCTGAACGAAATGTTATTACAGTATTTCCAGGAAGTTATTATTTACAGTGATTCTGACGCCAAACCAAAAAAAATCAATCGCCGATTTTTTAATTTTAAGGGTTATATTGCCGCCGCTAACCAGAATATTTTCAGACATTACCCTTTTGCTCTGCTGGAGATTTTTCTCCTGCTGTGCCAGGATCAGGAACTCAAAGGCGTCAGGGCCAGTACCATCCGCTTGATCCGTACACACCGATACCTGATAGATGACAGTTTCCGCAAGGACCTGCGTTGTCGCAGCCTGTTTATGGAAATTCTGCGCCAGCCATCCGGCATCACTCATGAAATACAGCGCATGAATCGCTATGGCATTCTGGCTGAGTATCTACCTGTCTTTAAACAAATTGTTGGCCAGATGCAGCATGATCTGTACCACGCCTACACAGTGGATGAACATACCCTCAAGGTACTGCGCAATGCCCGCCGCCTGTCTGTCCCCGAACATGCCCATGAATTACCTCTGGCCAGTAAAGTGGCTAAATATCTGCCCAAAACGGAACTGTTATATCTGGCGGCGCTATTTCATGATATTGCCAAAGGCCGTGGCGGCAAACATGAAGAACTGGGGGCAATTGATGCAGAACAGTTCTGCCAACTGCATGATTTAAATCTCACCGATACCCGCCTGGTTGCCTGGCTGGTCAAAAACCACCTGGTGATGTCCATGACTGCTCAGCGAAAGGATATTAATGATCCGGCTGTAGTACATGAATTTGCCATGCTGGTAGGCGATAATGTGTACCTGGATTATATCTACCTGCTTACAGTCTCCGATATCAGGGCGACCAGCCCCAAAGTCTGGAATAGCTGGAAAGATTCCTTACTGGCACAACTGTACAATTTAACCAAAATTGCTTTGAACAAAGGCCTGGAAAATCCCCAGCAGCAAGAGGATTTAATCAGCAATTGCAAAGCAATTGCATTAGGCAAACTAAAAGACAAACACTACTCTGTTGCAGCTATCCGGCAACTATGGGACACCTTGCCTGCCGAGTATTTTATCAAGTTCCAGATTGAAGAAATCGTCTGGCAAAGTCAGGCAATTCTTGATAATCTTGAACCTGATCCAGAACAACAAACAGCCCTGAGCCAGGATCAACAAACAGTCCTGAACCCGAGAAAACCAATAATTCTTACCAGAACACATGATCAGCGCGGCGGCACAGAAATTTTTATCCACAGCCAAAAGAAAGATTATTTCTTTGCACTGGTTACTTCCACTCTGTCACAACTGGTGCTGAATGTCATTGAAGCCATAACGGTAACTTCCACTAATGATTATACATACCATACCTACTTCGTACTGGAAGAAGACGGCTCTGCAGTCACCGATCCGGAACGCATAGAAACGATTCACCAGCAACTTGAAGAGAAACTGACTCAGGACAAATTTACCCTGCCAGAGACCCGCCAAAGTCTCAGCCGTAGTCAGAAACAGTTCTCTCTGGAAACAAAAGTCCAGTTTGACGAAGATCTGGAGAATAATCGTACGGTTGTAACCATAACTGCTTCCAATCGCCCTGCACTGCTTTCCCATATTGGTCAGGCTTTTGTTGAGTGCCGGGTATATCTTGATAATGCCAGGATTTCAACCTTTGGTGAGAAAGTCGAAGATGTTTTTGTCATAAGGGATGAAAACCAGCAGATCATTACAGATATCAAGACTCAGGAAAAAATTCGCAGAAAGATTATTCAACTGGCAGATGAAATCGGGTGATTTAAAATCAGTCCTTTATTGCACCTGAATGAGTCCGCTAAATTTTAATAAATTCCAGCCCGTTACCATCCGGATCCCGGCAAAACAAGGCCTGTCGGCCTGATTTACTCATAGTAAACGGAATGTACTTTTCTTGCAGAGATTTTTTTATCCCCTCGATTTCTGTCACATGGATAGCCAGATGCCGATCCCGACCGACATGCTCTGGCTGGTTAAGAGGCAACTCAGTTTGGGGTAAATTCAATAAATGAATCTGCTGTTCACCTACATTCAGCCAGGCACCCCTGAAATTCATTTCGGGGCGTCGGGTATTTTCCTCCATGCCGAGAATGTTGCAATAAAAATCGAGTGAAACAGGCAGATCCTGCACAATCAAACTGCCATGATGAAGACGGACAAATACAGAGTTGTTATTCATCTTTTCATTGTATTAGCATAAATCAAAATAGCAAAGATTATTTGCTGCTCAGATAGGAATTCCTTTATAATGTTTCGATCAGATTTTGAGAGAGTGACAATGAATCCAGCATTAGACCTGTTAAAACCATACCCTTTTGAACGACTTGCTGTATTAAAAAACCCGATCCACCCTAATGGTCAATTAAAGCATATCTCCTTGTCCATTGGCGAACCCAAACAAGGACCTCCTGACTTTGTATTTGATGCTATAAAGGGAAACCTGGACATGCTGGCACAGTACCCAACGACCAAAGGCTTGCCTGAGCTGCGCAGAACCCTGTCCCGCTGGATAGAAAAACGCTATAACCTCAGTGAGGACCAGCTTGATCCGGAAACCCAGATTTTGCCCGTCAATGGCACCCGCGAAGCACTGTTTGCAATTGCCCAGGCGGTCATTGATAAAAAGGAAAAAGACCCTCTGGTGATTATGCCTAACCCCTTTTATCAAATTTATGAAGGGGCTGCTATTCTTGCCGGTGCTACTCCCTATTTTGTCAATGCCTGCGAAAGAACCTATTACATTCCGGAATTTAACAGTATCGCTAAAAGTATCTGGAAACGTTGCCAGCTTTTATACATCTGCTCTCCCGGCAACCCATCCGGTGAAGTTATTGATAAGCCGGTGTTGCAACAATTAATCAAAACAGCTCATCAGTACAACTTTATCATTGCTTCAGATGAATGTTATTCTGAAATATATCAGGAAGAGCACCACCGCCCCCCCGGTTTGCTGGAAGCGGCTAATGATATGGGACTGACGGATTTTAAAAACCTGGTTGTCTTTAACAGTTTATCCAAACGTTCCAATGTTCCGGGACTACGTTCCGGCTTTGTTGCCGGTGATGCAGATATTATCAAAAAGTTTTTTCTATATCGAACCTATCATGGTTCAGCCATGTCACTACCAACCCAGCTTGCCAGCATCGCCTGCTGGAAAGATGAACAGCACGTGCTGGAAAATCGCCAGGCTTATCGTGAAAAATATAAGGAATTTATTGGTATTTTAAGTCCGGTACTTGAAATAAAGGCCCCACCGGCCTCATTTTATATCTGGCTTAAAGTCCCTTGCGGAGATGATGAAAAATTTACTGCAAGACTCTATGAAGAACAGCATATAAGTGTTTTACCAGGCAGCTATTTATCGCGTACCACCGGTCTTGCCAATCCCGGCAATGGCTATGTCAGAATTGCTTTAGTGGCCTCTCTTGAAGAATGCATTGAAGCAGCAAAACGCATTCGTACCTATTTAAAGCGTTACAAGGAATAATTTATGAGCGACATGCAAGAAATCATTGAACAGGCTTTTGAAAACCGCGCGGAAATTACCCCCGCATCAGTCGACACCCACGTTAAAGAAGCGGTTGTTGAAGCCATCCATATGCTTGATACGGGCCGCCTGAGGGTTGCAGAAAAAATGAACGGTGACTGGGTTGTTAACCAGTGGCTGAAAAAAGCGGTGTTACTTTCTTTCAGAATTGAAGACAATCATTTTATGAAAGGTGCCTTCACCAACTATTTTGATAAGGTAGAATCGAAATTTCAGGATTATAACTCCCGCGATTTTCGTGAAGATGGCATTCGGGTTGTACCGCCCGCTACCGTAAGAAAAGGTGCTTATATTGCACCCGGCGTTGTTTTAATGCCATCTTATTGTAATATCGGTGCTTATGTAGACAGTGGTACTATGGTCGATACCTGGGCCACTGTCGGCTCCTGTGCCCAGATTGGTAAAAACGTTCACCTGTCTGGTGGTGTTGGCATTGGCGGAGTTCTGGAACCCATACAGGCTGGTCCGACTATTATTGAAGACAATTGCTTTATCGGTGCACGTTCTGAAGTTGTTGAGGGTGTGGTCGTTGAGGAAGGTTCTGTGATTTCAATGGGAGTATACATTGGTCAGAGTACCCGGATTTACAACCGTATGACCGATGAAATTACCTACGGCCGTATTCCTGCGGGTTCAGTGGTTGTTTCTGGTAACCTGCCTTCCAGTGATGGCAAGTACAGCCTGTATTGTGCGGTAATTGTTAAACAGGTCGATGCCAAGACTCTGGGCAAGGTCGGTATTAATGAGTTATTGAGAAACATCTGATTTTTATTTTAGCGTTTGCTAAAGAGCCTGCTTTTTGCGGGCTTTTTAGTTTGTATCAATTTAACAGCTCATCAAAGTTCAGAGGTAGCAGCAACTATGATCACCTTATATGGAATTCCCAATTGTGATACAGTAAGCAAAGCTCGAAAATGGCTGACCGCCAATAACATAGATTACCAGTTTCATAATTTTAAAAAAGACGGCCTGGATCAGAAAACTCTGGATACATGGATAGACGCTCTGGGCTGGGAAGTATTATTAAATAAACGCGCAATGACCTGGCGCAACCTGTCCAATGAAAGCAAAACCGATCTTGACCGGAATAAAGCCACTCAGATCATGTTAAAAAATACTTCCATTATCAAGCGCCCGGTTCTTGATGTGAACACAGAATTTCACATTGGATTTAAAAGTGATCACTATCAGGCAATCTTTTGATTGACCTGTATTACTCAGCAAGCAGGTTTATTAAAACCACCAATCCTTTACAACTGTAGATACCCAGGTTCAAAAAAATCTATGCCAAACTTAAGCCCAACTGTGCAACTCGCGAAAGATCTTATCGATATTGATTCTGTTACTCCAGATGATAAAGGCTGTCAGAAGTTAATGATCAAACGGCTTGAAGCCATAGGTTTCAAGGTTGAACGACTGCGTTTTGGTGAGGTGGATAATTTCTGGGCCAAACGTGGTGATGCCAAACCTTTATTTGTTTTTGCCGGTCATACTGATGTCGTTCCCAGCGGCCCTGTTGAGCACTGGGATACACCACCCTTTACCACAACATTTATTGATAATATGCTCTACGGCCGTGGTGCAGCGGATATGAAAGGCAGTCTGGCCGCTATGGTCACAGCCTGTGAGCGCTTTATACAGAAACATCCTGACCATAAAGGTGCAATTGCTTTTCTAATCACCAGTGATGAAGAAGGACCTGCCATAGATGGTACCATCAGGGTAATTGACTATCTAAACAATAATAACGAAAAAATTGACATGTGCCTGCTTCGCGAACCTCCCGCAGCACAATTTCGCCTTCCGGATCATCTGTCGCACAGCCCCCGGCAAGGACCAATTGCAGATCAGGCACAAATTTTTTGGCTAGCCGGTACGCGCGGATAACACCGACCGGGTCCTTAAACCTGTCGTAACGGGACACCTGGACGATAAGGTGTCGGTCCGGATCCACATTGAAATCCCTGTAGACCTGAGCCAATTCCTCGGGCGGTAAATCAATATTCTTGTCGCTCAACGGATCGATACTTGGCGGAATGATATATTGGCAGAAATTCGTTTCTGCCTACACAACCTATTTAATGCTTGCACTCTAACAATTAATTTAATGAA
>CBDTVA010000018.1:0-16037 GCA_965363935.1 uncultured Gammaproteobacteria bacterium
ACATCAACTATTTTCATAAATAACTGTCATCAATAAGTGTCATCAATAAGGAAACTACCTTGACTCTGTTGTTTAAAATCATTTTTCTCTTTGTCTTTTCTGCAGTTCTCATCAGTTTGGGGTTTGCATTGTTTTTCCTGACCACCGACGATAATAAAGACAGCAAGAAAATGGTCAATGCGTTAAAAATACGCATCTCACTTTCTGTCTTACTAATCATTTTGTTAGTGATCGGCTATTTTTCTGGATTAATACAACCCAATATTCATTAAACTAATTCTTATTAAAGCAATTCTTCATTAAGCAAACTTCACGAACCAGTAAGCTACCCGCAAAGGGTAGCCCTGGTTTTCTGGTTTGGGTTAACAATCATAGCCAGTAAACAAACAGATACAGTCCCAGCCAGACAACATCAACAAAGTGCCAGTACCATGCGACCGCTTCAAAGGCAAAGTGCTTTTCCGGTGTAAAATGACTTCGCATCGAACGTACCGTAATAACAATCAGCATGGTCGCCCCGAGAATGACATGGAAACCATGAAATCCGGTTAGAATATAAAAGGTGGAACCATAGACACCGGTTTTTAATGTCAGGTTAAGTTCTCCATAGGCATGAATATATTCATAGGCCTGAAAACCGACAAATATTATTCCCAAAGCAACCGTTGCCATCAATCCCCAAACCAGATGTTTTTGGTTATTTTGTTTAAGGGCGTGATGGGCCCAGGTAATTGTCACACCACTGCTTAATAATAAAATGGTATTGATCAGTGGGACACCGAGAGCCCCCATGGAAGTAAATTCAACATTCTGGGGACCACTGGTCGGCCATACTGCCTGAAAACCATCATAAAGTAGATTAGTGCTTCCCAGGTAACCGTCACCACTTAACCAGGGCAAAGCATACATACGAATATAAAATAAAGTACCAAAGAAACATAAAAAGAAAAACAGTTCTGAGGAAATAAACCACATCATGCCGATACGAAATGAGCGGTCAACCTGTTCGTTGTATTTGCCTGTACGACTTTCATCAATGACATCGCCGAACCAGCCATAAAACAGAAAAAGCAATAGAAAAAAACCACCTGCAGCAGTATAAGGACCTATAGCAAAACTATGAATTGATAGTGCTGTTCCAATTAACAGTATTAAAATGGACAGCATGGCTATAAACGGCCATTTGCTAGGCTCTGGTATAAAGTATACGTCTTTTTGGTGATGTACAGACATCTATTATCCCCCCTCGTTGGATAAATATTAAATTAATAAACTTATTGCCTGGTTATGGACATATTCAACAGAACAAAAACCAGTATTTACAACTAGTAACCAGATAATTGTTTCTGATATTTTTTTGCAGAATCTTTTTCAGCATTCAGAAAAGTATAGGAAACAACGAGTGTTCTCATATCTTGCGGTAAATCTTCTGACAAGGTAAATAACAACGGCATTTCTTTTTCTTCACCAGGTTGAAGAGTTTGTTTGGTATGACAAAAACATTCCAGTTTTGCTAAAAAAGGTTCTGCCTGCCATGGCGTAACATTTGCAATTGACTGGCCGGTTATGACTTCATTAGTGAGATTTTTTACCATATAACTGATTTTTTTTAGTTCTCCGGGGTGTACAGTGATTTTCTTATCCAGAGGAACAAAAGACCAGGGTAAATTTTCATTTACAGTAGCATCAAAACGTACAGTAATGACCCTGTTGTCTGTTATCTGTTTGTTGTCCAACAGATGGGCACTTTTCGGTAAACTATTGTCCTGGTTTACCAAATTGGCATAGTCGTCAATTTTCTGTCTGGAACTTAATGAGTTAACACCCACTGCTTTGCAAAACAGGCCATACAACTGTATCTGGGCAAAGCCAAATGCAAACATTCCCAAAACAATCAGCAACAGCCATCTGACTGTTTTCGCATTTTTTGTATTCAGTTGATTATTTCTATCTAAACTTGTCATATCAGCAGGATGTACTCTCTCTATAGGAATTCAACACTATTTTGCTACCTCAAGTGCAGACCAGATATAATTCATTGAAGCATACATAACAAGAAAGACCACACCTATCAGCGTCCATGCAAGAATTACATTCTGTTTTCCTTTATCCATAGTGATTCCTAAAGTATTTAAAATTTATAAGCCCTGTATCCGTAAGTCGTAGATACAGGGTACCATTTACCATTGCTTTATAAGTGACTTATAAGTGACTTATTTCACAGCTGGTGGAGTTGTCCAGCTATGAAATGGCGGTGGAGTTGGCAGTTCCCATTCCAGGCCCTTGGCACCTTCCCAGACATGCGGTGTCAAAGCCTCATCAGACTCTTTACCACCCCATACTGTTTTAACCACAATATAAAGCAGTACTAGATGGCTTAAACCAAAGATTAACGCTCCTATACTGGAAACAACGTTAAACTCTAAAAACTGCACATTATAATCAACTATCCTTCTCGGCATTCCGGCAAGTCCCAGAAAATGCTGCGGGAAGAAAGTCAGATTAAAACCAATGGTTGTGGTCCAGAAGAACAGCTTGCCCATTGTTTCATCGTACATTCGCCCGGTCCATTTCGGCAGCCAGAAAAATATGCCTGCATAAAGACCAAACAAAGCGCCTGGTAACAACACATAATGAAAGTGTGCTACCACAAACATACTATCATGATACTGCATATCAGCAGGAACAACGGCCAGCATAACGCCTGTCAGACCACCAAAAGTAAACATAATAATAATAGCGATTGCAAATAGCATAGGTGTTTCAAAGGTCATGGAACCACGCCACATGGTTGCTATAAAGTTTAGAATCATCAAGCCAACCGGTATGGAAATCAAAATTGTTCCTATCATAAAATAAGTGACAGCACCAAGGGACATGCCGATGGTGTATTGATGATGAGCCCAGACGACCATACCCAGTGTAGCAATAATAAACATAGAGCCGACCAGAGAATTATAGCCAAACAAGGGCTTTCTGGAGAAAGCAGGAATAACATGTGACAATGCCCCGACTGAAGGTAGCAGCAGGATGTAAACTTCAGGATGACCAAAAAACCAGAATAGATGCTGGAATAATACCGGATCACCACCGCCTGCTGCGTCAAAGAAACTGGTACCAAAATTTCGATCAAACAACAGCATTGTCACGCCGCCGGCCAGAACAGGAACGACCAGAATCAAAAGAAATGCAGTAATAAGCCAGGTCCAGCAGAACATTGGCATCTTACCAAAGGTCATACCCGGAGCGCGCATATTGATCAATGTAACAATAATATTAATGGATGCAAGAATTGAAGATATACCCAGGAGATGTATGGCAAAAATCAGGAAATCCATTGACATGCCCACTTTAACTGACAAGGGCGGATATATCGTCCACCCTGTATTGATCTGGGTACCGCCACCGGGGAAAAAAGGAATAACAAAAGACAATATCAGCATTACTGCTGCTGCCGGAAGAATCCAGAAACTCAGGTTATTCATCCTGGGCAATGCCATATCAGGAGCGCCTATCATCATAGGTATCATCCAGTTTGCCAGACCTGCCGCAGCAGGCATAACAGCACCAAATATCATCATATAAGCATGATTGGTAACAATATTATTATACAGATCAGGATCAACAAACTGTATTCCAGGCAAAAATAATTCTGCTCGGATAACCATTGCACTTGCTCCACCCAGAAACAGCATGGTAAGAGCAAAAAATAGATACATCGTACCAATATCCTTATGATTGGTACTGAACAACCACCGGGTTATCCCTTTTGGCGGACCGTGATGTTCAGCTTCATGTGCTACATCAGCTCCATGTGCTACTGTTGTTGTCATTCAGTCTCTCCTCTTATTTTGTTGACAGTTGTTCACGTACAGCTTTAATATCAGCAGGTTGCACAACATCATTGGTATTATTGCCCCAGGCATTTCGTTCATAGGTGATCATAGCAGCCAGATCAAGATCAGTCTCAGCACTCCATGGCGGCATGGTATTCAGACCATTAAGAACAATCTTGATATGCTCTGTAACCGGTCCTTTGACGATTTTACTGTCTTTAAGAGCAGGAAATGCCGGCGGTATACCCAGTCCTGTCACCTGGTGGCAGGCGACACATTTTACGTTATAAACCGTTTCACCTTTGGCGTACAGTTCGTCTTTAGTCCAGACTTTATCTGAAGTCGCTTCAGCAATGGCAGCCTGCTTCTGAGCCTGCTTTTCAGCTACCCAGCTATCAAACTTATCCTGACTGACGGCTTCCACAACAGCGGGCATTCTGGCATGCCAGGTACCGCACAATTCAGCACATTGGCCCCGAAAAATACCTTCTTTTTTAATCTCGCCCCAGGTTTCACTGATGTAACCGGCTATGGCATCTTTTTTAAAGCCCAGCTCGGGAATCCAGTAAGCATGATTGACGTCAACTGAAGTTTGTAGAAAACGAATCTTTTTATTAATAGGTAAAACAAAATGATTATCAACCGCTCTTAAATAGTCATCACCCGCTTCTTCTTCAGGTGTATAGCGGCTTTCGACTTTAATTCCAAGATCCGGATATTCATATTCCCACCACCACTGATGGCCAGTGATTTTCACGATCATGTCATAACATTTATCTTTCTCTTCAGGCTTGAGTGTTGGATCACTACATTCCTTTGAAGGTGACTCCCATAGCATTTCCAGAATCGGTTGGGCCTTTCCGGCGATACTTAAATCGATACCAAGAACAGCAATCGGAACAATGACCCATGACCAGCGACCAAACCAGCCATTATGAAATTCCTGGTCGGCTTCATAGCCTTTATCTTTACGGAAAGTAAACACAGCATACAAAACTATCGCCGTTATTATCACCAGAATAACGGTAGTAATCCCCATGGTGAGCATGTGAACGTCATAAATACTCTGACCTATAGGAGTAACAGGCTCAGGGAAATTCAAGCCGTACTCTGCCGAGGCAATCCCCGCCCATAGCAAACTTACTCCTGTGGTAATCGAGTAAATTACCCTTTTTAAGAAATCAACGAACAATTTATATCCCCCTTGAGTATGTTTAAACTTTCCAAATAAATTTCCAAATTCAGTTCGTTCAATATATTAACCGAAATTTTTAACAGTTTTATCAACAAACTGAAGATTTTTTATGCCAATGATGATCGAGCTTGAACAAATAAGCTTTATCTTAAATTAACCGCTTCAATTTAGTTAAACAGATATGATGTTTGAGTATAATTTTGCAGAAGTTTGAAGAATTCTAACATTTAACTTAAAGTGACTCAATTCCATTTCTTTTTTTCATTAGTGTTTAAAAATATCAATATCCAGATATAAGAAAAAACCGATAGTATTTTGATCTTACCGAATAATTTGTGGACATATTGTATTTATTCTCAGTATAAGTCAAGCACAAATTAGCTGAATAAAGTTTGTTCCTAAAACATCATTCTGAAAGCATATTTTATTGATTTTTTTTTATGGTTGACCCGATAAATAAATGACACTAATACATATATACCCTATATTAATATGACATACCCCCATAAAACTACCTTTATCTTAGTCTTTGTACTCTTTTTATCATCAAACTAACGAAGCAAATTACATTACAATATAACAATGTTTGCACATAATTAATCAATTACATTCTATTATTATGATAAATCATTTTGTAGACATACTGACAAACTGTTTATATAATCAGTCACGTTTATCCACAGCTCAGGAGTTACAGTAAATTGGCAATTTCAGATAAAAAAAACCTTACTTTCCTAATAAAGTTAGTCGTTGTTTCTGTGTCCATTCTCATCGTCGGAAACTTCCTCTATGCGTCAATAAAAAAACCGGTGATTCCACAGAACCTGACGGCATCAACACTCTACCCGAGCCCAAAACAACTGGGGCACTTCTCTCTCCTGCAGGCAAATGATGAGGGTGTTCAGGAATTCGATACACAAAAATTACAGGGCCAATGGCATCTGGTTTTCATGGGATACACCAGTTGTCCGCATATATGCCCGACTGAAATGCACAATCTGAGCGAACTGTATCAAAAATTGCCCTCTGAACTTCAGAAACAGGTTCAGATTATTATGGTGACAACAGACCCTCTCAAGGATACACCTGGGGTTTTAAAAAGCTATGTGAAAAAATATCACTCTGATTTTATCGGCCTGAGTGGCACAAAAAATCAGATTGGTGTGTTTGCAAAACAGTTTGCAATGCCTTTCCTGCCCTCTGAAGAAACCGATAAGAACAAGCAATATGAGGTTAACCATTCTGCCTCAATATATCTTACCAATCCGGATGGCGAACTGTACGCGGTTTTCAGCACACCTCATGATGTCAATAATATGCATGCTGATCTGTTACAGATTATCACTCTCTAAGATGCAGCATATAATTTAATAACACCACACTGAGCAATAATAAAGCTGCAGTAGCATTATGGGCAACTGCCACAAACAGTGGCAGATTGAAAAACACATTCGCCAGGCCAAGACAGAATTGAAATGTCACTATTGCCGCAACCAGCAGTCCCGCTGCGGGCATGACACTTCCCTGACTTTTTCTATAGATAATCAAGCCCAGAGAAAACAGATATAAGAAGGTGATAACGGCGCCGATTCTATGAACCCAGTGTATAGCTGTTCTGGCCTGTAAATCCAGCACCCCGCCTTCATAATTGACATCTGTTCCCAGCCCCACTTTTTCTTGCCATAGGACAAACGCATCATGAAAATTCATGGCGGGCCACCAGGATGCCTGGCAAGTGGGTAAATCAGGACAGACCAGAGCGGCATAATTTGAGCTGGTCCAGCCGCCCAGTGCAATCTGCATAATTAATATAATGACCGCCAGTAAAGCAGGCAAACGATATCTCAGATTCAATATCTGCTCTGACAGGCGAAAATAGTTCGCGCTTCGCAGAGTCAGCCAGAACAAAATCGCCAGGGTCAAAAAACCAAAGAGAAGATGCACCATGACCACCAGCGGCTTGAGCAGCAACGTAACCGTCCACATACCCAGCAATACCTGAAAAATCACAATCCCCACCAGAAGTGTTGGCAATAAAATTTCCTGCCTGGCATCTTTTCTATTTTTCCAGGCAACCAGACACAAGATCAAAATACTTAAACCCAGCGTTCCTGCCGCATACCGGTGCAGCATCTCTTTCCAGGCTTTATCGGCCTCCACCGGTCTGTCCGGATAGGCTTCATTTGCCTGCAGCAGTTCATTCTGAGTTACCGGCACATTCATCTGACCGTAGCAACCAGGCCAGTCAGGACACCCCAGCCCGGCATCTGACAAACGGGTAAAGGCTCCCAGAATGATGGCTATAAAGGCAATGACCGTTGTAATCAATGCGAGTTTGTGAAAATTCATATAAAATACCTTCCCGGTAAAGGTTAAATCAGAATCAAGTCGATGAGAACTATTTTCAGTCAGCAGAGCATGACTGAGCAAACAATTAAATGGAAAAAAAATGGATTATAATTACATACTGCCTACAGATAAAGAAGAAATCAGGAGGCTGGGCAAAGCCTGGCTGTTTTTAGGGATAGTTTCATTACTCTTATCGGGTCTTTTTTCTATATTGCTGGTTATTTCAAGAACACCGTCCATTCAAACTCTAATTCCTTTTATCGACTTTTTTCATACTGCTTTAGTCGTACACGTCGATCTATCTGTCCTGATCTGGTTCACTTCTTTTGCCAGTATCATGTGGACCCTTACCTGTCGTAACGTCAATAAACTCGACTGGTTTGCACTGTATCTGTCAGTTGCCGGTACTTTCCTTATAGTCATTACACCTTTCATCATGGATGGACATCCACTGATGAATAATTATATCCCGATCCTGCAAACACCGCTGTTTTACCTTGGATTATCACTCTACACTCTGGGACTTTTTCTGCGCATTATAAGAACACTTTTTGCCAGCATACCTTTGAACCTGTTAACAGCAAGCGGATCATTAGCAACAGGTGTATGGCTCAGTGCGCTAACGGCTTTAATTGCCCTGTTATTCTTTATCTATACACTCATTCAACTGCCCGCGGACCTTGCACCCATAGCCTGGTTTGAAGTCTTATTCTGGGGCAGCGGGCACATTCTGCAATTTACTCACATGTTACTGGTCTTTATCGTATGGACAATTTTGTTACAGCAGATAAAACATCAATTAGTTCTCACCCCGGCTATATTATCCGCCTGCCTGATCCTTTCCTTCATTCCTGTTCTGTATGCCGGCGTTATTTACTGGCAGCATGAGGTTATTTCAGGTGAGTTTCATCACCAGTTTACCCAGTTGATGAAATACGGCAGCCTGACCACATTACCATTAGGTGCGCTGATTTTTTTCAATCTGCTCAGAACCCGGCCTGCAGAAGGCACTCTATTTCCACTTAAAATGGCACTCTGGTGTTCCGCAGCATTGTTTGCATCCGGCGGTATCCTGGGTTTTATGATAGAAGGAGTTAATGTAGTTATTCCCGCTCATTATCATGGTTCAATAGTCGGTATTACTCTCGCCTTTATGGGCTTTAGTTTTTATTTGCTGCCCCTGTTTGGATACCCGCTGAAAAACACCGCTCTCAAACTTGCTAAAATTCAACCGGCTGTTTACGCCGCAGGACAATTTATGCATATCAGCGGATTAGCCTGGTCAGGTGGTTACGGCGTTCAGAGAAAAACAGCCGGGGCAGCCCAGGGTCTGGACAGTCTGCCAGAAATAGCGGGTATGGCACTCATGGGGACTGGTGGTCTTATTGCCATCATCGGCGGCATTTTATTTGTGGTCATTACCTATCTGGCTATCCAGAAAAAAGACTAAATCGTATTCCGCCAAGCCATACCAGGGCACCAGATACTATTTATATATAAGTACCTGGCCGGTTTTTATTCAGCAGGAGCCACCAGATCACGATAAGCATGCCAGGTCGCATGTCCTATCATAGGCATTGTAATGATCAATCCGATAAAATAAGTAAGAAAGCTAATACAGACCAGCATTGCAATAAGGTATGCCCATAGCATTAAGGCTTTGGGATTTTTCTTCACCGCAGCGACACTGGTTTTTATCGCTGTCATAAAATCAATTTGCCGGTCCATCAGCATGGGAACAGTAATGACGCTGATACAAAAGGTAAACAGAGCGATTAGAGCACCGAAAATACAACCTATTATCAGAAACAGGGTATTTTCACCGGAAAAAAAGACCGCTGAAAAAAAATGTTCCCATTCCAGCGTCGGTTGGTGAAAAAACAGGGTAAAGATAAGAATAGATGACAACATCCAGAACAGCATAATAAGCATGAGAATAAGTCCCACAGCAGAAATGTGCACTGGGTTTGAGCTCCATGATTTCTGGATCTGACAAAACTCGATTTTTTCACTATCCTCCAGCGAACGGCTTATGCCATAAAGTCCCAGCCCAAGAATCGGGGCAGAAAGGAAAAAACCGGCTGTCAGCAAGGGTATTATAAAAAACATACCGCCATCAATGAGTCCCCATATAAGCAAATAACTGACAATGACGAAAACCAGGCCATAGGTCAGACTAAAATGCGGTGCTGCCCGCAAATCGCCCCAGCCAAGCCTCAGCCACTTCCAGGGGTCTTCAAGGGTTATTTCCCTGATTTCCGGCAACTCCGGCTGTGTCACTACATTAATATCATTAAAAGCATCTGTTTCAGTCATAACCTATCTCTCAGTCCTTTACAACGAATACACAGATCAGCGCGGTAATCTGTTTCTGGTGAAAATGGAAATACGGTAAATAAACTACCCCAAATAAATCAAAACAAAACCTCGTTACATCGCTTTAACAACAAAAAATGACGCTGCAGTACTCAGTCGTTTTTATCCGCACGCAAGAGTACCTTAAACAGTCAACGCAAGTTCAGTATCGGTAAGGTTGTTATTAAATGAATATTGTTAGTAATTTACTTCCCTAACAATTTTTTTATAAGATCTTTATTTTAAACTCAGTGTCTTCCTGACAAAGAATTTTTTTATTATAAAGCGGATTCTAGCATATTAAACACAAAAGGGTAGAAAATTTGCAGGCAATAGCAAAGAGTTAACGCCATATTTAAATATCAGATAGTCTCCACTGGCTTTTTTTGCACCCGCATTTCTTGCCCGAGCAATCTGGTTTTTCCCTTCAAAAACAACAATAGCTCCCATTGATAAAGCTATTTCACCCGTCGTCAGTAGAGTTATTGTTTACCACAAGGATTTCAACGTGACCGGCATATCCTGTAGCCACAGTAAATACCGATTTAAGAGTCTCTGCTAAAATTTCTGCTTCATTATAAGCAGGGATTACCACTGAGATTGATGGTTTCATATGGCTTTGAGTTACTTAGAAAAATTTATCCCTGACCATAAATAAATCGAGCCCGGCTCTCAAAGGCTGAGACGATGGACTGGGCTGTGTCCATTAGCACGACATCAAAAACAGGCCGAAGAAATACTGAAGAGGCTACACAATTAAGCGTAAAATCGATTTGACATTCGACCTCATTTTCAGGAGACTTTTTTACGGGAGAGAAGGACCAGTCAATGGTAAATTGTCGAAACAGGGGATCAGAAGAAACAATATTAATACGAGCAAATGGTTCCAGTGTGGTTTTGGTGCGAAAGCGTTTGTATAGCAGACCCAGTTTAATAACCTGATCAGTGACATAAACTCTATGTTCAGAGTCATTCCGCTCATCTTTTGATACATTGACATAATGCCATAAGGGCAGGAATTCAGGATAGCGCTCAACCTGGGCAACGAGTTCAAAAAGCTGTTGTGGTGAATAGCAAAGTCTGCGCCTTTCCCGGTGCATGGCCATCAGAATCTATCCTGCCCTCCAGGTTGAATAAGTTCCAACCTGTAATTTTCTGTTAAGTAACGCATTTTTATTGAGGCGACGCTTTATGATGCGATTTTGCCATTAATTTCAACATCTTGTAATTAAACTATAAACCGGTAGAACTGCCAGATAATCGAACAACGACAATATTTAGTAAACCCGGTCGGTACGGGTGGGTAATAAGACTGCATATAGGGCTCTTTATTTTTAGCCGGCATTTTTTTCTCCTTAATCTGGAATCGGGTACCACCGGATAAACAGTCATTGATGCCGCCGTGCCCTTAAAAATATGCATACCTGTGGAAGCGACACAGGCAGCACCCATTTCCAACATTGAAGCAGTATGTGTCGGACTGTCTGAGCCATTGATCATAAGATCTTGGGCTGTAATCACCATCAACTTTCATCAGTGCGTTTGGAGCAAACATTTTATCTGTAATGTCTTCTCCCGTCTTGTCGAATGCTTGAAGACCAACGCCGGCACCCAGAATGACTATTCGAGCCATGGTTTCCTACTTAGTATGATTTAGAATGGTCTTTTTTATGGTATGTAGTCAACGAGTCATGACAACTTTTTGATATAAACCACCAAACAGAGTTTCTTTATTTATCTTTTTCGGTCTTAATCCGGCAGGCACCCAGTCAATAATCTCTTTCTTCCAGACACCCAGTGCATAGGGCTCCAGAACGGAGAGAATAGGCACCATGATATAACGGAAAGGATTAGCCCAGTGTGGTCGGTGATAGTCAACAAAGACCACTTTACCGCCAGGTTTTACGACTCGCATGACTTCCACAACTGTTTTTGCTCGAACTGCTTCAGGTTGCTCATGTAATAGGAAAAACACCACGATATTATCAAATTGTCCATCAGCAAAATTCAAACAGGTTGAGTCCTGTTGGTGCAAAAAGACATTGCAATAATCTTTAAGTTTTCTATTGGCATTTTCTATTTGCACAGGGGCAATATCAATAATATGCAGCTCGCTTTTAGCTTCTAAACGAGTCGCCATCTGTTGTGAAAAATCGCCATAAACACAAGCTACCTGAAGATTGTTTCCGGTTATTGTTTTACCAATCTCATTCAGCGCAGCATCCCGAAGGCGAGCAAAATTACCCCAGAGAATCAGGTTAACCAGCCATTGCCTTTCAAAAATCTGTACTGATTTAGGATGCACATAAGCCCACCAATAGGTTTCTTCCAGGTATTTGGGAACTTTTAATTCTTGAGATGTCTTATAGTCATCAAATACTTTACCATTTGATACCATATCAACTGTACTATTTTCCTGCATGGTTAATACTCTCATTCTAAGTTAAGGCTACTCTAAGTGGACAAAATCCTTGTTCGATAAATTATTGCCCTGGTACTGTCACAGGCTCAGCAGCCGTTGTTTCTTCTGACTCACTGGCATTCCCGACACCCTGATTAATATTTTTGTGTTTCCCAATACGTCCCAGTTCAATTTCGATTGCTACTTTTGCCAGAATAGTGAAGATAAAAGCACCAATGGCATAAATTCCAACCGATACTCCAAGCTCTCGTAGCGTTGGTGTGTATTCAAAGATCTCTCCCAGGGGAGTAGGAATAAAACCTGTGACAACCAGCCCCATTCCTTTCTCAATCCAGATGCCAATAAAACCCAGCACACAGGCAATATTCAACGTAAACATATTATTCCTGGTCTTATGAACCATCAGTAATACAAGAGCAATTAGATTGAGTACTACAGAGGTCCAGATCCAGGCTTTAAGCCCATCAAATCCATCCAGACCCAAAAAAAGATAATGCATTGATGCAGCATGTGCACCTTCAAAATAAAAGTCAGTAAAAAGTTCTGCTGCAACAAAGTAAAGGCTGATCTGCATGGCAATGGCCATAATAATCGCCAGCATTTTGATAACGCCCTGGCTAACTGGATAGTCAGTATAACGGCGTACCAATTGCAGAATAATGATCATCAGTGCCGGACCCGCAGTAAAAGCGGATGAAATAAAACGTGGAGCCATCAGTGATGTGTGCCAGAAAGGACGAGCAACATTTGATGAAAGTAACCATGCTGTAACGGTGTGGATAGATATTGCCCAGAAGCAGGCTATAACTACCCAGAAAAAATACTTTCTCAAAGGTGCTTCCTTACCCTGGTAATGTTTAAAAAGAATGTACATGGGGATAAACAGATTCAAGAAAAGATAACCATTAAGCACCACAATATCCCAGGCGAGCATAGAGTTGGGCCAGTTAAATTTACCCAGACCTGGAATAACATGCCATGCTCTGTCTATCCGTCCAATATCAACGGCAACAAATCCCATGGCGACCACTACTGCGGACAGAGCCATTGCTTCGCCTATCACTACCACCGATTTAACATCTTTGCGGTGAAAAATGTACGCGGGAACCGTTAACAAAACTCCAGCAGCAGCAATACCAACAAAAAAAGCAAAATTGGCAATATAAAATCCCCATGACACCTGATCGCTCAAACCGGTAATAACCATCCCGTCACGCAATTGAAAAGAGTAACTCCATCCGGTTATAGCGATTAAAATCAGGAGAACGAACATCCAAATATAGTATAATGGACCACCTCTTAAGGCAGTCTTCATACCATCCATTACAAAAGCGTAAAATGTCTTCATGTTCTCGCTCTCGCTTCATCTGTGAAATACCAGAATTTGGGTTCAGTTCCCAGTTCCTCTTTCAAACGAAAAACCGTTTTATTCTCAAGGATCCAACGAATATCACTGTCAGGATCAAGCAAATTACCAAACACCCTGGCTCCTGTAGGACAAGCTTCCATACAGGCAGGCTGACGTCCCTTACGTGTCCGTTGAGTGCAAAAATGGCATTTTTCCACAACACCTTTCATACGTGGGCGATTACCCAGGTAATTAGTGTTGGGATTAAGATCTTCAGCAGCAATCTGTGGTTCCGTCCAGTTAAAATGACGCGCCCAGTACGGGCAGGCAGTCATACACATACGACAGCCAATACACCAGTTATAATCAATAACAACAATGCCGTCTTTATCCATCCAGGTTGCTTCAACAGGACAGGCCTTGACACAGGGCGCATTATCACATTGCTGACATTGCACTGGTAAATAATACTTACCTTTCACCGGTACCGTTGCAGGATCATAATAATGATCTGAATGTTCCAGATTTGAGTCACCTTCATCCATTTCAAGAACACGTATATATTGAACTTGTGAATCACGTCCCTGATTGTTTTCCCTAATACAACCTTCAACACATTCTCGGTATCCCCGGCATTTAGAGAGGTTCAGGGCATAGCCAAAATATGTATCAGGCATCGGTTTGGTATCTTCACAATCAATATTAACACCAAATTTACGTTTTGCCTTGCGCTTAATTCGCTCCAGAGCCTCTGTCATCTCTTCATCGGACATGCGGGTGTAATGATCCTGAAAAAAATCACCCATGGCGTCCATAAAACTTGAGCCGCCCCAGGAAGGTTCAGCTTTGGTTGCCTCAACGGCAACAGAAACTCCTGTCGCAGCAGCCACACCTGTTGCGCCAACCATACCCAGGCGCTTGAAAAAATGCCGTCGGGCCAGATCAGGTTTATTCCCGGCTACTTGTGAGTTAAGATCTGGAGGTTGTTTGTCAGTCATGTTTTTTCTCCATTACTACTTGAGGCATATGCCGATCCCATACTTTGAGACCCTGATGTTTTTCTTTATACTTCATCGCTTCAAGCCCTGCCCTCACTGGAGGTTTAGGTTGTGGTTTTCTGTGCATAAAAGGCGGTCGGTGCGGATTATGACAATGGGTGCAGTTGTATCTGATTTTTTCACCCTTCCAGAAATAAGCACGTTTTCCATGAGCACCGTAATACCAGTCTTTTTGTCGATTGGAATGGCACTGGCCGCACACTTTCCAGGCCTCATTGAAATCAACTTTCCCATCACGTAGGGTGCGTAAGTGATCCCGGTCTTTCGAATCATGGCAGGTCAGACACCATATCCGCCCTTCTCCATGTTGAAGAGAAACCTCATGCACAGGTGCAAGAATTCTGGGTGTCTCATTTGTCTTCCAGTTTTCATGACACTGTGAACAAGGATAAAAAGTAAGCTGTTCCTTGCGCGGAGGGACTATCGGTGGCGACAGATCAGCATATTGACTAAATTCACTCTCGGGTGCTACACCGGGGTTGAAGGTAATATTTTTCGGAGCTGCCTGAGGAATCAGCTGTATATCATCTTCAGCACCAAGCCAGAAAGCCTGCTCCTGGGCCTGAGCTATTTGAGCTATAAAAAATAGCGGTAAAAGCCCGCATATTCTTATATTGATAAACATCCTATCTTCCTCCTGGGGGATGTGGACATCAGATCATTAATGTTGAACGAAACTCATTTTAGAGCTGAATAATAAGCAGCCAGATTTGCAATATCAATATCACTGAGACCTTTGGCAATAGCCCCCATCATTGGATCATTACGGGAATCATTCTTGTAATCGTTAACAGACTTTATAAAATAACCTTGAATCTGCCCCGCTATGCGCGGAAAAGGTGGTTGTCCATTCATGGCATCTTTCCCTTCTCCAGTGAGGCCATGACAACCAATACAGATAGCCGATCTAATCTTGCCAGCCTCTGAATCAGCCGCTATAGTATCATCGGCCATAACAAACGATGTGGATATGAGTAGAGTACAGGTGGTAAGCCATCTTAGCAGCGTTGATGTCCCCATAGCATTTTTCCTCCTTTGGTGATGCTATAAAGAAGTATAAACATAGAAAAAACAAATACGCAAGCTATTGTTTTTTTATGACAAGTTGACATGTGGATATGGATTTATCTTATTATTTGACTGACAAAATGACAGGTCACTACGAATAAAATTCTCTCTTTTCAAGTAGTCATTCAAACAATTGAGAGTTGTTTATGAACAGTTAAAGGAAAATTATTGTTACCAACCTGACCGTTTCAGGTGAGGCAATCTTATGAACAGAGGGGAAAATGCTTAACTATGGAATGAAAAATAGTTATTATGGATTTCAAGATAATTATTATTTTGTATAGACACAAACAAGGTAAAATATACTAAAAAGTAAAACATGTCATTTTGTCATTTTTCAAATTAATATTTAAAAATAAATTTTAATATTTAAGAAAATTTATAAGATATGAAGGAAAAAAAAGCA
>CBDTVA010000019.1:0-15921 GCA_965363935.1 uncultured Gammaproteobacteria bacterium
TTTGAGTGCTTTGATACATTTTCCTTCTCCCTATCATTTATATCTGGAACCTTCTTATGTTCTTAGAGCCATTGGGCGTAATGATGAACTGGCACATAGTTCGATTCGATTTAGTATTGGTCGCTTTACCACAGAGAAAGATGTGGACTACACCATAAAATTACTGCGGGAGAAAGTTGATAAATTAAGACTGCTTTCACCCCTGTGGGATATGTATAAAGACGGAATTGACTTGTCAAAGATTCAGTGGAATGCCCACTGAATCCTGACCAGAGATGACTTATCCAATTGTCCGGGTAGGTTAAAATTTTATTAATTGTGCTTATGGAGCTATAGCGCTGGTCGCAATAGCAGTATAATGCTACAAGTTATTGTTCTGATATAGTAATATAAATGGATCAATACAATAACTTACAAATTTTGAGGTTAATGACAATGGCGTACAGTGATAAAGTATTGGATCACTATGAGAATCCACGCAATGTGGGCTCTATGAATAATGATGACAAAGGTGTTGGTACTGGCATGGTTGGTGCTCCTGCCTGTGGTGACGTGATGCGTTTGCAGATTAAGGTTGATGATGATGGCATTATTGAAGATGCCAAGTTTAAAACCTATGGCTGTGGTTCAGCAATTGCTTCAAGCTCTCTGGTGACTGAATGGATGAAAGGTAAATCTCTGGAAGAAGCCGGTCAGATAAAAAATACGGACATTGCAGAAGAATTGGCCTTACCTCCGGTAAAAATTCATTGTTCAGTGCTGGCTGAAGATGCGATTAAAGCAGCGATTACTGACTACAAAGAAAAACAGTCTGGCTAACTATCAGATTTTTTTAATCGTTGAACTAAATCTGGTAACAGACAGTTGGCAACCAGGCGTTGCCAATATAACGAGACATAGGCTTATATTATGGCAATTACACTAACAGATGCAGCAGCAGATCATGTTGTTCGATTTATTGAAAATCGAGGCAAAGGTGAAGCATTACGCCTTGGAGTGAAAACCAATGGTTGTTCTGGTATGGCCTATGTTCTTGAATTTTCCGATAAAGTTGAAGAAAATGACAATGTTTTTGAAGATAAGGGCGTCAAGGTCATTGTAGATCCCAAAAGCTTTATTTATATAGATGGAACAGAGTTGGACTACGGACGAGAGGGTTTAAATGAAGGATTTAAATTCAATAACCCTAATGTAAAAGATTCTTGTGGTTGTGGTGAGAGTTTCAACGTCTAGTAGCGGAGAGTTTCAACGTCTAGTAGCGAAGAGTTTCAACGTCTAGTAGACCCTTCGGCGGATACTTCAGCTATACATAAAAAGCCTTTAGCGTTAAACCGCCCGGTTTTCTAGAGTTTTGGGTAAAGGCTTCATTCCCATTCTTAATTACCTATCAGGTAGTAATTCCCCATGAGCAATATTATAGAGAACCGCCTGGCGGATAATTATTTTAAACTATTGGGTTTGCCTGTTAGTTTTGAAGTTGACAGAGAACGCCTTAACGATAATTATCATGATATACAAAAAAGCGTGCATCCGGATAATTTCGCCAATACTTCAGATTTGCAAAGACGTTTATCAGTGCAAAAGGCTGCACAAATAAATGATGCCCTGGAAACATTGAAAAACCCGTTGCGACGCTCAATCTACCTATTATCACTTTATGGCATTGATTTGAATGAGAACGACTCCAGTATTGATCCGGCCTTCTTGATGGAGCAAATGGAATTACGGGAAAATCTCTCTCAGGTGGGTAGCGAAAGCGATCCTCTGGCAGCACTGGATAACATTCTTGATGATGTCAAATCCAGAATAAGTCAGGTAATCGGAGAGCTGAGCAGACTGTTTGATAAGCTTTTGCCTGATTCCTCACTGGAGCCGGCAGTGCAAGGACCACCAGAGGAAGAACAATTGTTAAAAGAAGTAAAAGTTCAAGTATTAAAAATGCAATTTTTGAATCGTCTTCAGGAAGAATGTTTAAACAAGGAAGAAGACCTGGCGGAGCAACTTTAAACCTGAATTAATCAGTAGCTTTAACTGATTAATTCAGGTTAAACACTTTATTTATATGCAGATTTTATTAAGTTAACTTACTATGGCTTTATTGCAAATTTCAGAACCCGGTGAATCAACAGCTCCCCACCAACACAAACTGGCAGCAGGCATTGATCTGGGAACAACAAATTCCCTGGTAGCGACAGTCAGGAGTGGTTTGGCAGAAACCATTGCCAATAAAGAGGGACAACACTTATTGCCTTCAGTCGTACAATTTATGGGCAGGAATGATGGCGGCTATCAAACTGTAGTGGGCCAACAGGCGAAACAAAACGCTGTCGTCGATCCTCTGAACACTATTGTTTCAGTGAAACGTTATATGGGGCGTGGCCTGGAAGATATTAAAGAAGGTTCGTTTTATGACTTTGTCTCAGAAGAGGGGTCAGTGGTTCCCCGAATTCATACTGTGGCAGGCGATGTCAGTGCCGTTGAAGTATCAGCTGAAATTCTTAAAGTACTTAAGGAACAAGCGATTGAGGCTCTGGGTGATGAATTAACAGGTGTAGTGATCACCGTTCCAGCCTATTTTGATGATGCCCAGCGTCAGGCCACCAAAGACGCTGCCAAACTGGCCGGATTAAATGTTTTACGTCTGATAAATGAACCGACTGCTGCTGCGGTTGCTTATGGGCTTGATAGCGGCAATGAAGGCATTCATGTCATCTATGATCTGGGGGGCGGGACCTTTGATATCTCAATCCTTAAATTAACCCGAGGCGTGTTTGAAGTTTTATCAACAGCCGGCGATTCTTCTCTGGGCGGGGACGATCTGGATCATGCAGTTGCCGACTGGATTATGTCAGAGGCTCAAATTTCTGAGCCGAATGCGGCCTTACAACGTCAGATACTGGATAAGGCCAGACTGGCGAAAGAATCCTTTAGTCAGGATACAGCCTTGAGCGGGAAAACTGCCTTGAGCGAGAAAAAAGCGGCAGCCTTGTCCATTGATTTGGATAATAACAAGACCTGGGATGGAGAATTATCCCTGGATCAATTTGACAAACTGATCAAACCAATAATAAGAAAAACCCTGGCTCCCTGTCGCCGTGCCTTGCGTGATGCAAATATTGAAATCGGTGACATTGAAGATGTGGTTATGGTTGGTGGTTCGACACGAGTATCGTTGGTACGGCAAATGGTTGGAGAATTTTTTTCCTGCCAGCCTCTGGTTGATTTAGATCCGGATAAAGTGGTGGCTGTTGGAGCTGCCCGGCAGGCAGACGTACTGGTGGGTAATAAATCTGATGATGAAATGTTATTACTGGATGTCACCCCATTGTCTCTGGGGCTGGAAACCATGGGCGGACTGGCGGAAAAAGTCATTCATCGCAATACTACAATTCCCGTTTCCAGAGCCCAGGATTTCACCACCTTTAAAGATGGTCAGACTGCCATGGCAATACATGTGGTCCAGGGGGAACGGGAACTGATCAGTGACTGTCGTTCTCTGGCCCGCTTTGAGTTACGTGGTATTCCACCAATGGTAGCGGGTGCAGCCAGAATTCGAGTGACCTTTCAGATTGATGCGGATGGTCTGCTCTCGGTTACAGCCAGAGAAGAGACCTCTGGTGTTGAAAGCAGTGTTCAGGTCAAGCCTTCTTATGGTTTGAGTGATAATGAAATCGAAACCATGCTGAAAGATTCATTCAGTCATGCACAGGGTGATGTCGATGCCCGTAAACTCAGAGAAGAACAGGTTGAAGCAGGCAGAGTGGTTGAAGCTCTGAATTCAGCATTGGCAGAAGATGCTGAAAAATTACTCTCATCTGAAGAACAGGCTGTGATTCGTCAGGCCATTGATGAGTTAGTTGAAGTAGCAAAGGGTACAGAACATCGTGCCATTAAGTTAAAAATAGAAGCAGTGGATAATCTATCCGCTGAATTTGCCCAACGACGTATGGATGCCAGTATTAATAAAGCATTGACAGGCCATAGTGTTGATGAAATTGGTGAGTAACCTGAGCCAGGAAAATAGTAGAAACAGAATATGACTAAATTAATTTTTTTACCTCATGAAGAAATTTGTCCTGAGGGTGCAGTTATCGACGTAGAACCAGGTACCACAATTTGTGATGCAGCTTTGGAAAATGACATTGATATTGAACATGCTTGCGAGAAATCCTGTGCCTGTACAACCTGTCACGTCATTGTTCGGGAAGGTTTTGATTCCATGCAAGAAGCGACAGAGCTGGAAGAAGATTATCTCGATAAAGCCTGGGGCGTGGAACCTGATTCCCGCCTGAGCTGTCAGGCTGTGGTTGCAGATGAAGATTTGGTGATTGAAATACCAAAATATACTATCAATATGGTTTCTGAGAACCATTAAAGAACATCAGCAAGGAGATTGTTATGGGCTTAAGATGGACCGATATACATGATATCGTGATTGAGCTGGATGAAATTCATCCTGATGTCGATCCACAATACGTCAGCTTTCCGGATTTAATGGCCTGGGTCCTGGAATTGGAAGATTTTGACGAAAATGAAGAGCATTGTGGTGAAAAAATCCTTGAAGCTATCCAGATGACCTGGATTGAAGAGAAAGAATAATTCTCCTGAGTTTTAATCCAGATGTGCTGGAAAAGTACCAAATTTTCTTAAACCCACTTATAATAGTGGGTTTATTGTTTATTGTTTATGGCAGATAAAAATGAGTTCCAGTTCAATAGAGACCACCTCTGAACACAGTGTTTCTGAACAGAGTGTTGAAGAAAGAGTTGCGGATAGAGTAGCACATTCAGTCAAATTTCAGGCCAACCCAAGTGAAACAAAGGCGGAAAAAATCAATCTTTTGGGCTATGATTTAGCCCATATGAAAGCTTTTTTTGCTGAAATTGGTGAAAAACCCTTTCGTGCAGTACAGGTTTTGAAATGGATCCATCAATTTGGGGTAGACGATTTTACTCAAATGAGTAATGTCAGCCAGGCTCTGCGAAGCAGGTTATCTGAAATTGCGACAATCCGGGCACCTGAAATCGTTATGGAACAAAAGGCCAGTGACGGTACCATAAAATGGTTAATGCGTCTGGATGGCGGTAATAGTATTGAAACTGTATTCATCCCTGAAGACAATCGTGGTACCTTGTGTGTCTCTTCTCAGGTGGGTTGTGCTTTGGACTGTGGTTTCTGCTCTACAGCCAGGCAGGGGTTTAACCGAAATTTATCCAGTGCCGAAATCATTGCTCAGCTCTGGGTGGCCAATCGGGCTCTGGGTTCTCAGATCTTGGCAAAAAAGAATGGCTCAAAACGGGTAATCACCAATGTGGTTTTAATGGGGATGGGTGAACCTTTACTGAATTTTGATAATATGGTTGAAGCTGTTCACCTGATGCTGGAAGACAATGCCTATGGATTATCAAAACGTCGGGTCACGATCAGTACAGCGGGTGTAGTGCCTGCATTGCGGCGACTGCGAGAAGAATGTGATGTCAGTCTGGCTCTGTCATTGCATGCGCCCAATGATCAGATACGGGATACCATTGTGCCTTTGAACAAAAAATACCCGATTAAGGAGTTACTGGAAGCCTGTCGACATTATTTTTCCGGCGACACAAAAAAGAAGCAGTTCACTATTGAATATGTTATGTTAGCCGGGGTTAATGACAGCGAAAAAAATGCTCGTGAACTGGCCGACTTATTGAGAAATCTGCCCTGCAAAATTAATTTGATACCCTTTAATCCATTTCCCAACAGTGAATATGAATGTTCAAAAATGCAGATTATTAATCGCTTTAGGGATATTTTATACAAAGCAGGCTATGTTACAGTAATACGAAAAACACGCGGAGATGATATTGATGCCGCTTGTGGCCAATTGGCAGGCAAGGTAAAAGATAAAAGCAGGCGCCTGGAAAAGTTAAAGTTATAGTTTATATTTGCACATTAGAAAGTAAGCTTTAGTCTTAAGTGACAAAAGGGGAATTGACTGAATGAAAAAATTGCTGTTTGCATTATTTTCTGTGCATGCATTAATTGCGTGTCAAAGTGCGCCATTGGATTCAAGCGGTATAGATGAAGAAGCCGGTTTAAGCACCCAATATTCTGATGCTCGTCTTTCAGGAAAAACTTCTGCAGATTTGAATACTCAACTGGGAGCCGGTTACATAAATAATGGTCGTTATGATCGTGCCCTGATCAAATTGAGCAAGGCAATTAAGTATAACCCGAATCATGCATTGGCGCATAACTATCTGGGGGTGTTATACGGGCGCCTGGACAGGCCTGAACTTGCCTACCGGGAGTTTAAAAAATCTTTGCAGCTTTCGCCCCGGGATTCGACTATTTTAAACAATTACGCAATTTTTCTTTGCGAGCAAAAAAAGTTTGATGAGGCACGGCAAAAATTTAAACAGGTGATTCACAATCCATTGTATATTAACCGGGCTGGCGCTTACCAAAGCGCAGCCTGGTGCGCTTCAGAAAATGAGAATTATGAATTATCGGAAGAACTTTATCGTAAGGCACTGGATATGAATCCATCTTTGCCCCGTTCACAATTGGGCTTAGCCAGAATATATTACAAACAGGGAAACTATGAGCACGCCTGGAATTATTTTAAACGCTTTGATGAAACCTCTGTCCCGGATGCTGACAGCTTATGGCTCGGGATTAATATCTTGAATAATCTGCCCAGTCCGGATGATAATTTGTTATCCAGTTACCAATTACAATTGAAAAGCAAGTTTCCAGACAGTGATCAAGTCAATTGGTTTTATCAAGGCAAGCAGGAATATTAATTTGGAAAATCAACCAGAACAACAACAGCTCAAGGATATTATTACCTCCAGGGAGGACGGCTTTGGTCATCGTTTTAGAACTGCCCGTGATGAAAAAAATCTAAGCATAAGTGATGTCGCCCGTAAATTGCGCCTGAATGAGAAAATTATCCTGGCGTTGGAAAGTGAAGATCATACGCAGCTGCCGGTACCCGCTTTTGTGTGCGGTTATATCCGTAATTATGCCAAGTTTCTAGATATTCAGCCTGAGCCGTTAATAGCATATTACAAACGGGAATACGGTGAAGACTCTCTGGAGCCCAAACTAAAAAGTAGCAAAAAAGCCGGGAACCGGCAAAATGTAATTTCTTTTAACGTGATTATGCCCATCTTCATGGTGTTGATTTTAGCTACTTTAGCCACGGGCGGCTGGCAATTGTGGTTATATATGTCAAAAAATTATTTTGCTGCGAATGAACCGGCTGTTGCTACGGAACAGTCTGAAATAGATTACAACTCAGCTGCTCTGGATGAACAGGTTAATGAGGCTCCGGGTTCATTATCATTACCTGTGCTGGATGAAGTCTATGATTTACCGTCAGTAGAGGACTCTTCACAACAAAGTTCCAGAACTGGTGATGATTTGCCCGGGCCAGAGAATTCATTACAAGTTGACGGCTCTTTACAGGCCGATGGCTCTACACAGGCTGAAGGCGCTTCGTCAGCTGAAGGCTCTTTTGCAACAAATGGAAATTTCATAAATAGTCCTACGGGGGCGGGTGATCCGGCTGAAGTGGCATTGGATGCACCGGTGAGTGAGATTGCTCCGATAGCAACAGATAATAAGTTGATTTTGCGGTTCTCCGGTAAATCCTGGATTAGTATCAAAGATGCTAACAACAAAATTCTCTCAACAGGACTCAAAAAAACCGGGAAAACGCTGCAGTTGGAAGGTAAAAGGCCTTATAAAGTCTTTTTAGGTGATGCCAGGGTCGTTAAGGTAAGCATTAATGGAAAAACAATTGATCATGCCAAATATATAAATGAGAAAAATATTGCTCGATTTAATGTAAAATAGGTATTTTTTTAATTCACTCTTTTTTTAAAGTGATGGCATAAATCAGGAACCACCTTGGCAGAAAAAATTCAGTCTATTCGCGGGATGAATGATATTCTCCCCGATGAAAGTCCCTATTGGCAGTTTATTGAAGAAAAATTGCGTATTCTCATGCAGGTTTATAATTATGACGAAATACGCTTTCCCATTGTAGAAAAAACAGCCCTGTTTAAACGCTCTATTGGTGAAGTCACCGATATTGTGGAAAAGGAAATGTATACCTTTGAGGATCGCAATGGCGACAGCCTCACCCTGAGACCTGAAGGGACGGCGGCCTGTGTGCGGGCAGGGATACAAAATGGTATACTGGTCAACCAGCAGCAAAGGCTGTGGTATATGGGGCCGATGTTTCGTCATGAAAGACCCCAAAGAGGACGCTATCGGCAGTTTCACCAATTGGGTGTTGAAGTCTTTGGACTTGATGGGCCTGATATAGATGCCGAATTGATATTCATGACCGCACGGTTCTGGAAAATGCTCGGGCTGGGGGAATCTGTGGCCTTGCAGCTTAACTCATTGGGAACCAGCGAATCAAGAGCGAAATACCGGGATATACTGACGGATTATTTACAGGCTAATAAAGACCTGCTGGATGAAGACAGCCTGCGTCGTTTGCAAAGCAATCCACTGCGTATTCTGGACAGCAAAAATCCACAAATGCAGGACATGATAGAGCAGGCGCCGCACTTGATGGATCATCTGGATGATGGATCAAGGCAGCATTTTTCACGTTTATGCGCTTATCTGGATGCAGCTGGAATTGTCTATAAGGTCAATACCCGTCTGGTTCGAGGACTGGACTATTATAGCAAGACAGTCTTTGAATGGGTCACCGACAAATTGGGCGCACAGGGTACCGTTTGTGCCGGAGGTCGTTTTGATGGCCTGGTGAATCAATTAGGTGGCCGTGATACCAGTGCAGTGGGCTTTGCCATGGGATTGGAACGCCTGATTTCTCTGGTTGGCCAGGATGAGCTGAAACAGCAGTTAAAGCATCCCCATGCAGTCATGCTGATGATGGGAGAACGGGCGCAAAATGCCGGTCTGGCTTTGAGCGAACAGTTACGTGATGAGGTTGCCAATGTCCGTATTTTCACGGTCTGTGGTGGTGGCAGCTTCAAGAGTCAAATGAAGCGAGCCGACAAAAGTCAGGCTGAAGTTGCCCTGATTCTGGGTGATGATGAACTTGACAATAATGTAGTGACAGTGAAATATCTGCGTGCTGATGAATGGCAACAGCAAGATGAAAACAAGGCCCGGCAAGAACAGTTGTCACAACAGCAAGTTATTGACCTGCTAAATAAATTAAGTAAACAGTAATCAGAGGTGTTTAAAACCTCTTGTTTTAGGAGCGAAAGTGGATAATTACGAAACAGAAGAACAACAGGTTGAAGCCTTAAAGAAGTGGTGGAGCGATAATTATATAATGGTTATTGTTCTGGCCGTTGTCGGATTGGGAAGTATTGTTGGCATCCAGCAATGGAAGCAAAGCCAGCTACTTAAGGCGCAAACAGCTTCAATGGAATATGATCATATATTACAGGTGGCAGCCAAGGAAAAGGATGAAGCAATCACTCAGCAGGTAGAAACCATGCTGACAGATTATTCAGATTATCCCTATGCCACATTGTCTGCAATGCTGGCAGCAAAAAAGCTGATGGAAGCTGGACAGCTGGCCGAAGCTGAGGAAAAGTATCAGTGGGTGATAAAAAACAGCAAAGCCCAGAGCTTGCAGCATATATCCAGAATTAACCTGGCAACCCTGATGTCTGTACAGGGAAAAAATGAAGCAGCTTTGAAATTACTGGATGTTGAGCAGGGCAGTTTTAAAGCCAGTTATCTGGAAGTGAAGGGTGATATTCTGGTTATATTGAATCGGGTTGATGAAGCCAGAGCAGCCTATGATCAGGCACTACAGGCGTATGCGGCTATTGGTGCTAATGCCCAGATATTAAAAGTCAAACGTAATGATTTAGGAAACTCATAATGACACGGATTCTTGCCTCTGTTTTTATTATAGGGTTCAGCTTTTTTCTGACCGCCTGTGGCTTTTTCAGTGGTGAAGATAATTCTATTCCTCCCACTGAGCTGCAAGACATCAGCCAATCTGTTGAGGTTCAATCTGTCTGGAGTAAGAGTGTGGGGGTTGGCGTTGATGAGGCTATGGTTGATTTGAAACCGGCTATTATCGGCTATGAAATCTTTACCGTTGATCGTGAAGGACAGGTGACGTCACTGAATCTGGAGACCGGTGGTACAAACTGGCAAGTGGAACTGGATACAATAATCACCGGGGGTGTCGGTGCCGGCGAAGGTCTTCTCATTGTGGGTAACAACCGGGGTGAGCTGATTGTGCTGGATGCCAGTAATGGCGCAATAAAGTGGCGCAAAGAGTTGAGCAGTGTCATGCTGGCGGCACCATTGATCCAGGATGACATCCTTATGGTACGCACTGGCGATGGAAAAGTGTATGGTTTAAATACAGAAGATGGCAATCAATTATGGGTTTATGATCGCGGTGTCCCGGTTTTGACGCTTCGTGGTAACAGCAGTCCGGTGATTGGTGGGCGGGAGTTGCTTTTTACCGGATTTGATAGTGGCAAGGTGGCTGCAGTGGGTGTCAAACATGGCCGCCTGCTTTGGGAAGCTAATGCTTCGGTGCCAAGTGGGCGTTCCGATCTGGAACGTCTGGTGGACATAGATGGCAGTATGGTGCTGATTGGTCGGGTCTTATATGTGGTCACCTATCAGGGACGTATTGTTGCCATTGATGCTCTGGAAGGTGAAATTCTATGGGCCAAGGATATGTCCTCTTACGCCGGTATTACAGCAGATGAAAGGCATATCTATGTCACTGATTCTGATAGTAATTTATGGGCAGTTGACCGGGTAAGCGGAGATATGCTGTGGAAACAGGATAAGCTGGCCTACCGTAAGCTGACGGCGCCAGCGTCTGTAGGTGACTATGTTCTGGTGGGTGATTTTGAAGGTTATGTGCATATCCTTTCCCGCCTGGACGGTGAACTAATTGGTCGTGAAAAAATTGATGGCGATGGTTTTCTGATGCAACCTCTGGTTGATGGAGAAACCGTTTATATTTATGGTAATGGCGGTAAGCTGGCGGCATTACGAATTAATTAACAGATATAAAAGCGTTTGTTCTGACCTTTGTCCTAACTTTTGTTCTAGCTTGGAACAACGGGTTAAATACTTTATAAAGCATGAGTTAAATTATGAAACCGGTCATTGCCCTGGTAGGACGTCCAAATGTGGGCAAGTCAACACTGTTTAATCGCCTGACCAAAACACGGGATGCTCTGGTGGCTGATATGCCAGGTGTTACCCGGGACAGACAATACGGTGACGGTAAGGTAGGTGATCGCCCCTATATTGTGATTGATACTGGCGGACTCAGCGGTGAAGATGCCGGGATTGAAACCCTGATGCAGTCTCAAGTTTATCAGGCGATGAAAGAAGCCAATATTATCCTGTTTCTGGTGGACGGACGAGGCGGCATTACCGGACATGATCAGACCATAGCGCAGCATCTGCGTCAGTTAGGCAAGGAAATTATTGTGCTGGTCAATAAAACCGAGGGTATGAATGAAGATCTGGTGGAAGCCGATTTTTATACCCTCGGCCTAGGACAACCCTACGCTGTTTCATCATCTCATGGTGATGGTATTGTACCATTGATGGAAGAATTGCTGGCAGAGATCCCTGAAACAGACGATGAGGAACCTGCAACTGATAGCGGTATCAAACTGGCTATTGTGGGACGTCCTAATGTCGGTAAGTCCACCCTGATCAATCGTTTGATGGGTGAACAGCGGGTGATTGCTTTTGATCTGCCGGGTACCACACGGGACAGTATTTTTATTCCCTTTGAACGGGATGGCCAGCGTTATACCTTTATTGACACAGCCGGCGTCAGGCGTAGAAGCAAAATCAAGGAGACCATTGAAAAGTTTTCTATCATCAAAGCCTTGCAGGCTATCGAGTCTGCCCATGTAGTGATTTTGATGCTCGATGCCCATGAAGGGTTGACCGATCAGGATTTACACCTGCTCAGCTTTGTTCTCGATAAAGGACGGGCATTAATCGTTGCCATAAATAAGTGGGACGGGATGAGCAAAGATGGCCGGGAATTTGTCAAGGATCAGCTGGAACGTCGTTTACCCTATCTGGATTACGCCAAATACCACTACATATCAGCTTTGCATGGCAGCGGTGTGGGATTGCTGTACGATTCCGTCAATAAAGCCTACGAATCAGCCATGAAGAAGCATCAGGCGGCTAAATTGACCAGCCTGCTGGAAGAAGCGGTGCAAATGCACCAGCCACCTCTGGCACGAGGACGTCGGGTCAAATTACGCTATGCCCATCAGGGAGGACAAAATCCACCCATTATTGTGATTCATGGTAACCAGACAGACCATATCCCTGAGGCTTATAAACGTTATCTGATTAATTCATTCCGCAAATGGTTGAAACTGGTCGCAACCCCTATCCGGCTGGAATTTAAGAACAGCTCGAACCCCTATCGAGGCACCAGGCGAAATAACGAGAAAACACAGGCAGTATTGGCAAAACGACATCGCCATACCAAAAATATGGCTAAAAAATTTGGCGGGAAAAAGAACAGGCGTACCAACCGGTAAGTGATAAAACCCTGGCCCGGATGAGTTGCTTCAGTATCTTCACGGGCCAGCACATTTATTGTGTCATGGTCATATAGGCGGTTATCTGCGCGGAGGCTTTTCTCAGGTTTAAACTCAATAGCCGGGCAATGCCTTTAAGGATTTTTATGCCGACTTCGGGGTGTTTTTCCAGCAAAGTGTTAAAATCATCCCGGCGTAAAATCAATATGGTGGACGGCCTGCAGGCCCGCACCGTGGCGGAACGGGTCAAACCATCAATCAGAGCCATTTCACCCAGAGTATCGCCTTCATCAATCGTCGCAATGATGACTTCCTTGCCATCCAGGGTTTTGGCAATTTCCAGCTTTCCTGTTGTGACAAAACTCAAAAAACTGCCGTGTTGGCCTTCTTTGCAGACCAGGCCGCCCATGGCCAGATCTTTCGGGAACAGATATTGGGATAGGATATCGGTATCTTCGGCATTCAGTTCATTAAAAATGGGGATCTCTGAAATCAGATACACAAGCTCTTTATTCATATTCATAGCGGATTAACTCAATTTTTTAGTTGTTTATTTGTCATGCCCAGGCTCCCAGGCTAAGGACAACGTGAAATATTGACTTAATAATAAGACAGAAATCAATTAAAGCAATATAAGTTTAGATCCAGGAAGGGCAAGAAACTTTGACCTCGGTCATACTATAAACAATTTTAGTAGGTTCAATCAGCTGGTTTTATTCATATCAACCGGACAGACATGTTGCTGTCCGGTAGTCACCAATCAACGCGCATTATCTGGCAACTATTATTTGGCAACACTGTGATCTAAAGCATATTGACTGATTGCTTTTAAGCTGTCACCAGTTATATTAGTGAACTTGGGCATTAATAAGCTGCCGGAGCTGATCTTTTTGGCAATAGAGTCGGTATTTCTTTTATCGCTGGCCAGTTCATAAAAAATATTATCTTTGCCTTCAATGGCTTCATGACATTCCATGCAGGTTGCATTAAAAATATCTTCTCCGCCCGTGCCTGGTGCGGGTGTGTAATCACGGCTGCAGCCTGAAAGTGTCAGAGAGGCCGAAGCCAGTAAAAAAAGCGTCTTATTCATTCCTTTTTTCCTTACGTTTAGAGTGTTGCATTTTTGCGGCTGAATAATAGCATACCCCCCTGGCTTTTAAAATTGCTATAATGAGCAACGAAGCTTTGTGATAGCTCAGAGCTGATTATAAAACAGGTTTTCTCAGGTGAATATGACGGCACATAACATTGGCTTTATCAGTTTGGGTTGCCCTAAAGCACTAGTGGATTCAGAGCAGATTCTGACTCGACTGCGCGCCGAAGGCTATGATATCAGTGATTCTTATTACAATGCGGATCTGGTGGTTGTTAATACCTGCGGCTTTATTGATGAAGCGGTGGAAGAATCGCTGGATGCCATCGGTGAGGCTCTGGCTGAAAATGGCAAGGTTATTGTTACGGGTTGTCTGGGTGGCAAAGGGGATATTGTTAAACAAACTCATCCACAGGTACTGGCTGTAACAGGACCACATGCCCTGGAAGAAGTCATGGCAGCCATTCATGAGCATATTCCTCCTCAGCATGATCCATATACCAGTTTGATTCCTGAAGGAGGGATCAAACTCACACCGCGGCATTATGCGTATTTAAAAATTTCTGAAGGATGCAATCATCATTGCAGTTTTTGCATTATTCCGTCATTGCGCGGTCGTCTGGTCAGTCGACCCATTGGCGAAGTGCTGCAAGAAGCAGAGAATCTGGTTCATGCCGGTGTGCGGGAATTACTGGTGGTATCACAGGACACCTCAGCTTATGGGCTTGATACAAAATACCAGACAGGCTTTTATCAGGGCAGGCCGGTAAAAACCCGTTTTAAGGAGCTGGCCTCTGCCCTGGGTGATCTGGATGCCTGGGTGAGAATGCATTACGTTTACCCATATCCGCATGTGGATGACGTGATCCCGTTAATGGCTGAGGGCAAAATACTGCCTTATCTGGACGTACCTCTGCAACATGCTTCTGCGGATATTTTACAGGCAATGAAACGTCCGGCCAATAGTGAAAACATGCTTAAACGAATTGCCTCCTGGCGTGATATCTGCCCGGACATTACCTTGAGAAGTACATTCATAGTAGGCTTTCCAGGCGAGACTGAACAGGACTTTGAACATTTACTGAAATTTACCAAAGCTATTCAGTTTGATCGGGTCGGGGCATTCAAATATTCACCGGTAGAGGGTGCAGCAGCTAATGAATTAGCTAACCCGGTAGCAGAAGCGGTAAAACAGGAGCGTCTGGATCGCTTGATGGAGGTTCAATCTGAAATCAGTTTTAACAAATTACAGGCCAAAGTCGGCCAGTCCATGCGTGTTATCGTAGACTCTATTGATGAAAAAGGTGTCATCGCCCGTAGCGCTGCTGATGCGCCGGATGTTGATGGTCTGGTTTTTATAGATCCCCTGGATGATCCTGCAGTGGATCAGAGCGCCGGTCTCAGTCCGGGTGATTTTATTGCTGTGAAAATTGTTGATAATAGTGAGCATGATCTCTGGGCAGAATTGCTGTGAGTTCTGAGCTGCTCTTTCAAGGTGAACCATGACCTCCGATACGCTTTATGCTCAGCCGCTGGATACACTGGTTGATTTTAATTTTGATGAAAAAGTAGCCAATGTTTTCCCGGATATGATCAATCGCTCGGTGCCGGGTTATGCCAGTATTGTTGCCATGACGGGAATTCTATCCGCAGAGTTTTATCAATCGGATAGCAATTGTTATGATCTCGGCTGTTCTCTGGGAGCATCGACACTGTCGATGGCCAACGCAATTGATGATGATACTCTGCGAATCATTGCCGTTGACAACTCCCGGGCTATGCTGAAGAAAGCGCAGGAGTTGTTGCTGAAAAGTGACCCCAATAATAGCAACCTGCAGCGTATTGATTTTATTTGTGATGATATTAATAATATTGAAATTGCCAATGCCTCTGTGGTGGTTATGAATTTTACGCTGCAGTTTATAGCACCTGAAAGTCGTTCCGGCCTGTTGAAAAAAATCTATCAGGGCATGAAGAAAGGTGGTATCCTCATCCTGTCAGAAAAGTTGAATTACAGTAATGCAGATCAGCAGAAACTGCTTATTGATATGCATCATTTTTTTAAAAAAGCCAATGGCTATAGCGACCTGGAAATTAGTCAGAAGAGACAAACGCTTGAAAATGTCTTATTGCCTGAAACACTGGAGCAGCATAAAATTCGTTTACAACAGGCAGGATTTTTACAAATGGAACAATGGTTCCAGTGTTTTAACTTTTCATCTTTGATTGCCGTTAAATAACCTTCAATTCTTCTATTAACTCTCACGGACTCCCCTTTTTTATCAA
>CBDTVA010000020.1:0-15717 GCA_965363935.1 uncultured Gammaproteobacteria bacterium
AGAATGAGTAAGTGGAAACTTGGAAATGTGAATTATTTTTTAAGGCTGCCCTTAGCAGGCTCTAAAGAATTACGAACTCCTGCTGATAAGGAGTATATATTACAGACAGCGAGCTATTAATGACCTCCCAGGCAGATCCTGAAAACAAACCACCCAGTCAAACAAAAACTGCTGAGCTTTTACTGCAAATCGTCAGCCAACTGGCACTGGAGATACAGCATGGCAAGCGACTTATACGCCCCGTGACTCTTGATAGCATGCTGGATCGGGATTTAGCCCTGGACAGCCTGTCCAGAGTTGAATTGCTGCAACGTATTGAACGACACTTTCAGGTAAGCCTGCCAGAACAGCTGCTGGCAACAGCGGAGACACCCAGAGATTTGTTACTGGGCGTGATGAATGCACCGGGTATAAAAGGTATGAGTGATGCTTGCGTTATCGAAGCAGCTCAGCCTGTGGTAATAGAGTCCAGTCCCGAACATGCGCAAACACTGCTTGATGTGTTGCAGTGGCATGTACAGGAACACCCGCAAAGGCCACATATTTATCTGTACGGAGATGAAGATATTGCGCAAACCATCACCTACATGGACCTGTCCGAGGGTGCCCGTAAAATAGCCGCGGGTTTGCAAGGCTATGGTATTGAGTCAGGGCAAACGGTGGCCATTATGTTGCCGACCGGGCGTGATTATCTGTTTACTTATTTTGCTATTCTGCTGGCAGGTGCAATTCCTGTACCCATCTATCCACCCACCCGTCCCTCGCAGCTTGAGGAACATTTACGTCGCCATGCTAGGATTTTGAACAATGCAGGTGCAGTGCTATTGATTACTGTAACACAAGCCAAATTACCTGCCCAGCTGTTAAAAGCTCAGGTAACCAGCCTGCGTCATGTTCTGATAGTTGATGAATTGACTCAAGCAGATGAGCAGCTTGTGCAGGCAGCAATACGAGGTAATGATATTGCTTTTCTGCAATACACTTCCGGCAGCACAGGAACACCTAAAGGTGTGGTGCTGACACATAGCAATTTGCTGGCTAATATCCGTGCTATGGGGGAAGTGACACAGGCGAGTTCCAGTGATGTATTTGTCAGTTGGTTACCGCTATACCATGATATGGGTCTGATTGGCGCCTGGCTTGGCAGTCTGTATTATGCCTGTCCTCTGGTGCTGATGTCGCCGCTGACGTTTCTGACCCGGCCTTATCGCTGGCTTTGGGCGATTCACCAGCACAAAGGCACACTGTCAGCAGCACCCAACTTTGCCTATGAATTTTGTTTAAATAAGGTGAACGATGAGCAAATTGAAGCGCTGAATCTCAGTTCCTGGCGTATGGCCTTCAATGGTGCTGAACCCGTTAATCCAAACACCCTGCGCGATTTTGCCAGCCGCTTTGCACGCTATGGTTTTCAGCCTGAAGCACTGGCAGCAGTTTATGGCCTGGCTGAAAGTGCCGTTGGACTTACCTTCCCGCCTCCCGGACGTGGTGCCCTGATTGACTGTGTACAACGCGATAGTCTGCAACTTTCGGGACAGGCACAAGCAATACGGTCAAAAGATGACTCATATCTTGAATTTGCAGGCTGCGGACGCCCCCTGCCCGGTTATCAGATCCGGGTTGTCGATCAATCAGGCCGGGAGCTGCCTGAACGCAGGGTAGGACGTTTACAATTTCGCGGCCCGTCAGCCACCAGCGGCTATTACCATAATCCGCAGCAGACCCGTTTGTTGTTTGACGGTGACTGGCTGGAAACCGGTGATCTGGCATATATGGCTGCGGGTGAACTCTACCCGACCGGACGCAGCAAAGAAATCATTATTCGTGCCGGACGCAATATCTACCCTTATGAGATAGAGCAGGCAATAGGCGAGATCCCGGATATACGCAAGGGATGTGTTGCGGTGTTCGGCACCCTGGATAAAAAAACTGCAACAGAGCGTATTGTCGTGCTGGCAGAAACCAGGGAATCGGATGCCATAATACTGCAGCAACTGCATACCAGGGTAGACGAGGTGGCTTCCGGGATGTTGCTGGGCAGCAGTCCGGATGAACTACTTTTGTTACCGCCCCATAGTATCTTAAAGACTTCCAGTGGTAAAATTCGTCGTACCGCGTGCCGTGACCTGTATGAACAGGGACGTATGGGCCATGGTAGCCGCTCAATTGGCTTGCAGCTGCTTCGAGTGGCAGCAGCTGGTGTGCTGCCGCAGTTAAAAAAATTCTGGCACCGGGGCCGGGAAAATCTTTTTGCTTTCTGGGCCTGGAGCTGCTTTTGTCTACTGGCACCAATAACCTGGGTGACCGTTATTTTATTACCGGCACCTTCCTGGTGCTGGCGTTTCGTTCGAAACACAGCACGCCTGCTTGCATTTCTGACAGGTACTCCCATACAGATCCATGGTTTACAACACCTGCCGGCCGGACAAGCCTCTGTCCTGGTGTGTAATCATGCCAGTTATCTGGACGGTATTGTGCTTATTGCAGCTCTGCCGGAACAGTTCAGTTTTGTGGCTAAAAAGGAACTGGAAAAAAGCCTTATCTCGCGCTTATTTCTACAACGTATTGGCAGTATTTTTGTGGAGCGTTTCGATATTCAACGTGGTGCTGCTGATGCTTTACTATTGCAGGAACAGATACAGCAGGGGCGCTCACTGGTCATTTTCCCCGAAGGCACCTTTACCCGAATTACCGGTCTGCGTGCTTTTCGTATGGGCGCTTTCACTACCGCAGTACAGGCAAACAAAGCGCTGATTCCGCTGAGCCTGCGCGGTACCCGCTCAATTCTGGGCGCAGCAACCTGGTACCCCAGGAGGGGAAAAATAAGTGTGCATATCAGTCAACCCGTTTATCCCCGTGAATCAGGATGGAGTGAAGCGATCCGCTTACGTGATGAGGCCCGGAGTGAAATTCTGCAGCATTGCGCTGAGCCGGATCTGACCCGGGAATAGATTCAGCAGACAAAAATACACTATGTGATAGTTTCTGTTATATCACTTTGCGAATCTTCCGGCTCATCGTGATGAAATTGTTTCAGCTGCTGCACTAATGAATCTAACAGGGCAGCAGAGTCGTTTTGCAGTTTTTGCATTGCATCAGAGTGCAGTATTTGATTCATACCCTTGAGCAAATCAGCAACACCCTGTTCGGGGTCTGAAAATTTATTTATAGCGAAAGGATTTTGCATGAGATGATCCATCTGTTTGACAAACTCACTCATATCTCTTAGAGCAGTCTGAGCCATTGGATGCTCGTCATCCTCACTTTCAGATTGTGATTGATATTCGCTATAGGTACTGATGGCTACCTGTCTGGACTCCTGATAATTCATGTTTAGTGAAAAACGGGTTAATTCTTCACTGTCAAAATCCATTTTCATAGCATTGTTAAACGCTTTTTGCACATTACCGGAAAAAAAGCTGTCTGAAACTCCGGCAACATCTTTAAGTAAATCATCAATGGCTTTTTGCTCATCCTCATCCAGCTCTCCTTCAAGCTGATAACTGATGCCGGTACTGGCTGATAGATTGCGTGATTCACTAAAGCTGAAACCGTCATCATTCAGCGCAAAGGAGCGTGATGACTGGCCGCTTTGCTGCTTGAATAAATCAATAAGAATCGTATCACCATCACGAGTGGTAATTTCAACCTGAGTATTTTCATTACGCGAAAAACTGCTTTGCATAGTAGCCTGCTGCACCTGTGCAATACCCTCTTGCAGCTCGTTTTCGGCATTTTCGTCTTCATCGTCGTCAACAGGCGTGCCATCGAGTTGTTGTTGCAGGCGTTCCAGACCTTGCTGAATCAGCTCATATGTTGAGTCAACATCTTCTTTAATCCTGCCGTTCAGCACATCCAGACTCTCAAGTATCTCTCTGGCTTCAGAAAAACCCTGTTCAATGCCTTTTCTCGCCTGTTCCATCAACTGCGCTTGTTGCTCGTTGTCCTGCTCTGATAAAATTCGTCCTGAAACAAAACCCAGGATTCGCTCTGAGACTTTTTCCGGGGTAAAATCCTCAGCCTGAAGTCCACTGAGTTCGATACCTTCTTCTTTAAAACGCTGTTCGAGTTTATCCGCAATCTCGCGATTGAGCAACGCCTGAGTTTTTTCCGGAGTTAAAATACCTATGGATATCTCATCACTGGATTTAAGTCCTGATGTTTTGCTGACAGCCTGCTGTCCTGGATGAACTGCAGGAAGCAAATGTTCCATATTGGTGATACCTGAGAATGCTGTTTGCATAATTTCCTCCGTTCTTAACCCTTGGTTTTTTATGGTATTTATGGACAAATACAACAAATCCTTGCGGATTAATTAGTATTAGCGGCACAAAACCATTTTTCTTTATTTTTTTTTCTCATTTCCTTTTCATCCTATCCAAAATGAGATATATTCATCCATCCGTAATATACCCCTTTTTTTCAGTTCTCTTTTTATTTGAGTTCTATAGTTGTCATAACGAGTTGTAGGAAAGCTATGCGTCATCGTGTACAAATAAAACCCAGCGAACACCAGTTTTATGTTGAATCAGAAGAAACCGTTCTTGATGCCGCATTAAGACAGGGGGTGAATCTTCGTTATGGTTGTCGCAATGGTGCCTGTGGAAGTTGTAAAGGGAAATTGCTGGAAGGTGATATCCACTACGAAAGCAGCCACAAAGCACTCACGGATGATGACAAACAACAAAATATGGCGCTGTTCTGTCAGGCCATACCAGATTCGGAATTGATCATTGAGGTTGAGGAGCTTGATCTGGACAGTGCCATCGAGATCAAAACACTGCCCTGCCGTGTACAGACAATGAACCATCTTGCCGACGATGTCATGCAGTTGTTTATCAAGTTGCCGGCATCTGAGCGTTTACAGTTCTTGCCTGGCCAGTATATTGATATTTTGCTTGAAGACGGTCGTCATCGCAGTTTTTCCATTGCCAATGCCCCGCATAATGACGAGTTTCTGGAGTTACACATTCGTCTGGTTGAAGGTGGCCTGTTTACACCTAAAGTTTTTAATTCCATGCACAACAAGGACTTAATGCGTATTGAAGGTCCACACGGCAGTTTCTTCTATCATGAAGATTCTGAAAAAGATATTTTGCTGATGGCAGGTGGAACCGGTTTTGCGCCCATCAAGGGCATTGTAGAGCATCTACTCAGTGAGCAAATATCCCGACCTGTATACCTGTATTGGGGTGTTCGTACCGAAGCTGATCTCTATATGCAGGAGCTGGCTGAAAAATGGGCTGCTGAAAATGATAATATCCGCTTCACCCCTGTTCTGTCGAGTGCCGATGACCAGTGGCCAGGCAGAACGGGCTATGTCCATGAAGCAGTGATGGCAGATTTTGATGACTTATCCGTTTTCGATATCTACACCTGCGGACCTCCGGCAATGATTACTGCCGCTGAACAGGGTTTTCAGGAAAAAGGCATGAGCAGCGATCATTTCTACTATGATTCTTTTGATTTCGCCAATGATCAATGACTTAACTTTAAGCGGAATTCTTTAGCCAGAGTTGTCAACCCGGACTGCACTTAGGGCAGCCTTAAGTAACATTCCAGATTGAATAACTCACAAGCTGGCTGTAGGATAAGGCATTTCTAACAGAACATTCATCCTCCAGGCTGAGCAATTGTTTCGACTGACCACTGAGTAATAAGCCTTCCCGGTAACAGTTCATGGCTTCTACGGAGTCATCCAACTGTTTTTCAAACAGCTCCCCTAGTAACTGAAAAGCATCGGTACTGGGTGATACACTGATACTTTCATTAAGATAATCACGTGCTTTACCCCAGAGTTGATTATTGATGCTCAGACGACCGAGGGTAAGTAATAACTCGGCACTTCGACCATTATCGATGAGCCAGGATTCGGCTGTTTCCAGTTGTTTGGCCAGGTCCTTTTCCCTGGCCATACCGTAAAGCAAAATAAGGGGTGCATGCCAGTGACGTTTGAGCCCCTCCTTGATCAATTCAACCGCCAGCTCTTCTTCTTCAATAGATAATAACAACTGACAATAAAAATAAACCATATCTGGCTCACTGCGAATTTGTCTGGACAACCTGTTCCAGATAGCTTTTAGCTCACCGAGATTTTTTTCCTGTAAGGCTTGCTTCATTAACTGCTTGCTGAGAGATTGCTCAAATCGATTGAGAATAGGCTGTTCAAAGATATTATTTTTCCGTAATACTGGCAGCAGAGTTTCCAAATCTTTCCAGCTATTAAGTTGCTGATAGACACCAAACAGCATTTTCAAGACCTGCTTATGCCTGGGCGAAACCGTACTCAGATGCATCAGAGTAGCCAATGCCTGTTCAGCCTGGCCATCCTTGATCTGTAATTCTGCCTGAGTCAGGCCAATAGCAATGTCTGCCTGCGGATCACTTTTGTGCGCCTGCAGCAGATAGTTATCCCGACGATGCTGAGCACCTTCTTCCTGAGCAGCGCGAGCGGCTGCCAGATAGTTCAAAATAGGCATACCACTGCTATTGGCACTTTTACGCAAATGCTTTTCAGCTTCTCGCCAATTGCCCTCTGCCAGTTCAATATAACCCTGATTGCAGTTTTTTATCGCTTTCACCGTTTTGCGATTCTGTTGCCAGCTACCCAGCTGGCCGGGAAATTTAATGGTTTTAATCAGCAGATACACCAGTAGCAGAATACTGCTGATCAGTGCCGTTAAAACACTCATCAGCAGCACCATGGTACCTTCAATACTCCAGTCACCATAACTGAGCAGAGCATATCCCGGATCTTCCTTGGCAATAAGAGCAATATAGACCGTCGCTATTAAAAATAGCAGGGCAAAGAAAAGCAATTTGATCATTGTTTAGCCTCTTGCTGCTTTGCAAGCTCTTTCTGATAAGAGCGCAATACTTTTAAGGAGCCGGAAATATCGGGCCTGGAAAAAGTAATGTCCATGTCCTGCAAAGTTTCTAACTCTGCAGCAGTTTGTCTGACCTGAGCCGCCTGCAGATCAAAAAAGTCCTGCAGCCACTGGCTTGCCTGGAGCAAGCTCTCATTAAACAAATCCTGCTGCCCTGATAAGCCTTGTCTTGATAATCCGTTTGATAACAATGCACTTCGGGCAGTTTCCAGTTTCAACTGCAGATTCTGTTGTAAAAAGAATTGCTGTTCAGGCGTCATGAGCGGTTTGGGCGTTTCATTGAGTTTTCTAACCACCACCAGTTTTCGCAGTTCACGCAAAAAGTCTTTACTCGCCTGCTTCAGATTAGCCGCATCATGGGATGCTTTTTTCTCAATTAAGGCATCAATTTTCTGTTTAGTGTTAACCTGGGTGTAATTAATTGGCAGTTCAGGCACTACTTTAATGATACTGCCCAGCCTTGCTGCCATACCGGCGAAATCCGGCTGCTGCAGAGCTTTTAATTTTTGAATTTCATCACTGATCAAAGTCCGCACCTCAATGCTGCCTGGATCTCCGGTATCCAGTAAGCGTGAGTCCGCTGCCTGCAGAGCAGTAATAGCCGTATGCACGTCATTTTTTAATTGCAAACTGTGATTGGCAATCAATAACAGGTATTCCACTTCGGCCAGGACCCAGCCAATCCGCTCCCGCCCTTTTTGTTTAAATAGAACTTTAATAGACTGGAGCATTTGCTGATTACTGAGCTCCAGCTTTTTAGACAACACTTCAGTGGCTTCCTGCTGGCGCAAAACCTGACTCTGAAAACGTTGCTGTTCAGATGACATACGTGCCATTTTGTCAGTCGCAGCAGCCAGTTGCGCACTCATTTCACCGCTGACTTTGATGGATACCTGGGACAGGTTGCTGCGGGTATTTTCCAGTTGCCGGGAAAATTCAGAGTGTGTTTTTTCCAATTTTTGAAATAGCAGAAAACTGACGCCTCCCGCCGCCAGAGAAAATACCAGCGCCAAAAATATAAAAGCGGCCGCCGCACCGGATGTTGCCCTGGCATGGTTACTTTCACCCGGGTTTTGCTGTTCCGGGACGGTTTCTTTATTTAGCTCGTTAGTAGCCTTGTTTTTTTCCATTGGGTAACTCTTATTTGTTAATAAGTGGTATGTGTCTATCATTCCCGAACAGAGAACAACTCCTGAACACTCTCCAGCAGGGCTTCATTGCTGGCCTTTGCTGCAACTAAAATGTCCGCATTAAAGCCCAGTGTACGGGCATAAAGACGCATTTTTTCCGTCACGACCACCAGGGGCGTCTGCAACAACCGGGCCTGGTATTTCTTACCAACCATTGCAACCAGATTGGTCAGGCCTTCACTGCTGGTGACGGTCACGATATCAGGCGTATCACGGCCCCAGACAGCATCCAGAAGATTATTGTCTACCTCGGGTCTTCTGCGTTGATACACTTCAGCATAGTCAACTTTAGCACCCCGTTGTCTCAGGGTAGTGGCCAGCAGTTCCCGACCGCCCAAGCCTCTGAAAATAATGACCCGTTTTTTGTTTACTGCATCATATTGCAAACTCTCAAGAGCCAGTAGTGCTTCACTATTATAATGTTCAAGCGGACAAATATCCGCTGTTCTGCCAATAAGTTGCCGTAATTTTAACGCACTGGCCCCGCCAATGGTCACTAACTTTAGTTTATCAGGTATTTCGCCTTGAGCAAGCAGCTGCCTGAGTCCGTACTCTACTGCATTGGGACTGATAAAAACCGCAAAATCTATCATCCCCGGATTATTAATTAAATTCGCAGCCCTTGCTGATGGATTGAGCGGTTCAATTTCGATCACAGGAAACCGTGTTGCCTGACCACCACGTTCAGTGACCATATCACAAAGCGTTTGTGCCTGATGGACAGGACGGGTCACCAGAACCCGGATACCCTCTAGCGCAACGGTTTGCATGCACAATACCTGCTGTCATCAAAGCCGATTTTCATAGCGAATAATTATATTTATCTTAATCAGGCTGAATTGTATCAAATACCAGAAAAATTCTCGCTATTTTCATATTTTTCCCTATAAACTCAAACAACTCGTTGTGATTTCATAAGCTTACGTACATTGGATAGGTGACGACGACTGACTTCCAGGCCATCATCCAGACCTTTTAATTTAAGCAAAACCCGCCCATCCTGTGATTTTTGCAAGGCTTCTATTTTATCTTTACGGATTAAGGCATTACGATGAATACGTAAAAAACTGCTGTGGAACTCTTCTTCCAGTGATTTGAGCGTCTCTTCTATAATAGTTTCTGCAATGCTGCCCTCTTTAGAGTATTTTACGGTAATGTATTTATGATCGGCCAGAAAGCAGTCGATATCCTTTACCGAAACCAGCAGAATCATTCCTCTGACCTGGACACTGATATGAGTTCTAAGCGAAATATCCTGATTCTGATGACCCAGTTGTTCTAATTGCAGTTTATTCAATTTACTGCAATTGCCCAACGCTTTTTCCAGGCGTTCTTTACGTATGGGCTTAAGTAAATAATCGATGGCCTGAGTTTCAAAAGCCTGCAGGGCATATTCATCATAAGCTGTGGTGAAAATAATGGCTGGAGGATTGTCAATTCCGGCCAGATGTTTAGCAGCTTCCAGACCACTCATTCCTGGCATTCTAATATCCATAAGCACCACGTCCGGTGCCGCATCATTCACCTGTTTAATGGCTTCCAGGCCATTGGCTGCTTCTAGAATCATGCATCCATGTTCAACTTCCTGAGACAGGAGAATCAAGCGTTCTCTTGCCAGAGGTTCATCATCAGCGATAAGAATTTTCATTATAACTCCAGTTTCTGCCAGATGTTCTTATTTTGCCTGATGTTTCTGATAAGGCATGGTGAGTATCGCATAGTAAATATCATCTTTTTCCCGACACTCAATCGATGCCTTGCCCTGATAATGAGCACTGAGCCTTTCTCGAATATTGTCCAGAGCCATTTTGTTCCCCTGCCGATGCACCAGATTTTTACTATTGGTGTTTTGTACGGTGACAAGCAGCTGATTTTGCTTTAATTCACCCATGACTTTTATTGTGCCGCCATTAATCTCTGGTTCTATACCATGAAAAATTGCATTTTCCAGGAGCGGCTGAAGCAGCAAGGCCGGCACCATGGCATTGTCCGGTACGGCATCAATATGCCAGTGCAGGCGCAGCCGATCGCCAAGGCGCTGTTTTTCAATCTCAATATAATGCTCACTGAGAAGTAACTCGTTGCTCCACGGGATCAATTCATGATCTTCCTTAAACAACATGCGAAACAGTTCAGCAAGGTCTTCGGTAATACGTTCCGCCACTTCCGGACGGGTTCGGGTCAGGCTGGCAATGGTATTCATGCTGTTAAAAAGAAAGTGGGGACGAATTCTGGCCTGTAATAATTGCAGCTTGGTGCTGGTTTCCGCCTCAATTTTCATGCGCCATTGATGCTGGACATAAAAATAGCGTAGAGCTAACGCACAGATAATGCCGCCAATAAGCAGATTATGTAATAAAAACTCCCAATGTGTTGCCAATGAGACGATACTCGTTATCTGATAATGCTGCATAATAAAAAAACTGAGCTCACTGAATAAAGTGATCATGAGCAGTAGAACAAGATAACTGAAAACTGCCGCAAATTGATTGGAATAATTTTTAAAGATGGGCCGTAATAAACACAATACACTGCTGCCCAACAAGGCATTCCATTGAATAAACAGAGATATCAGTGCCAAATCATTCCAGCTTTGCTGGTCCAGGCTCAGAGGAGCCAGAGTCAGAATAAACGCCAGCAGTTCACCAATGATTACTACGGTAAAGAGCATTCTCAGACCACAAAAATCCGGCAGAAACAAAGAATTTTTCTGGCTGTTTTTTGCACTCTTAAGTACAGATTGAGGGTTCGGATAGGTATTCAATTTATTTTTTTTAAGCTAATGATTTATATGAAATATTAGTACACTAATAGGCAAAAATCTGTGAAAAGATGACTGATTTTAAGATTGGCCGATAATTTTCCTGAGTTTCGGTTTATAATAGCCAATCTTTAACCAACGAATGGCCACTATGTCTGATACTGTCAATACTTCAGCTAATACCTCAAAGCTGGCGCAACAAGCTGAAAAGCCCTGGAATGGCCGCTTTACTGAACCCACCGATGCATTTGTTGAAGCCTTTACAGCGTCAGTTGGTTTTGATCAACGTATGTATCAGCAAGATATTGCCGGTTCCATTGCGCATGCCAAAATGCTCGCCCATGTCGGGGTTCTCACTGAACAGGAATGCGGCTCCATTATTGACGGCCTGAAACAGATTGAGGAAAAAATTCGCTCCGGGCAATTCAACTGGTCCATTAAGCTTGAAGATGTGCACATGAATATTGAAGCGGCACTGACAGATTTAATTGGTATTACCGGCAAGAAGCTACATACTGGCCGCTCCCGCAATGATCAGGTAGCGACTGACATTCGTCTTTATTTACGTGATGAAATCGTTCACATAGTCAATGAATTACGTCGTCTGCAAAGTGCGTTGATTGATTTGGCAGAACGTGAATACGATACCATTATGCCCGGTTTCACCCACCTGCAAACTGCACAGCCGGTGACATTTGGTCACCATATGCTGGCCTGGTTTGAAAATCTTGAACGAGACCGAGGCCGCTTTTTCGATTGCCGTAAACGGGTCAATATCATGCCCCTGGGTGCAGCCGCTCTGGCCGGGACCACGTATCCGATTGACCGGGAATTTACTGCCCGTGAACTGGGCTTTGATGGCGTGTGCGAAAACTCACTGGATGCGGTCAGTGATCGCGATTTTGCTATTGAACTGACGGCCGATGCCGCGCTATTAATGACCCACTTATCGCGCTTTTCAGAAGAACTGATCCTCTGGGCCTCGGCACAATTCAATTTTATTGAACTGAGTGACAGTTTCTGTACCGGCTCTTCCATTATGCCGCAGAAAAAGAACCCCGATGTGCCGGAGCTGGTGCGTGGTAAAACCGGCCGTGTAAATGGTCATTTAATCAGCTTACTCACTCTGATGAAGGGCCAGCCTCTGGCCTACAATAAGGATAACCAGGAAGACAAAGAACCGTTATTCGACACCATTGATACCCTTAAGGGCTGTCTCAAAGTATATGCCGATATGATGCAGCATGTCTCGGTCAACAAGGAGGCTATGCGCAAGGCAGCAATTCAGGGGTTTTCTACTGCAACGGATCTGGCTGACTATCTGGTAAGGGCCGGCGTACCCTTTCGTGATGCCCATGAAGTGGTGGGCAAGGCGGTTCGCCTGGGTGTCGATACGGGACGCGATCTGGCTGAACTCTCTTTGCCTGAGCTGCAGCAGTTTTCAGATAAAATTCAGACCGATGTATTTGATGTTTTGACTCTGGAAGGGTCGGTATCAGCTCGAAACCATCTGGGCGGCACAGCACCTGAACAAGTTCTGGCAGCAGCAAAACGGGCCAGAGCACGAATCGCCGACCAGGGTGCTGATTAAACGCTTCCTATACCTAGTCCCTTAACCGCGCGTTCCAAAAACAGCCGCACGTCGTCACCTTTTTGCCACTGACTAATACCATAGGTGACATGAATTGTATCAAGGGCAACGTTGTGTATGCTGCTCTTGAGCTTTTTAACCAGAACTTCAGCCGATTCAAGATCAGTTTCAGGCAATAACAATACAAAATCAAAGTCCTCCAGATGTCCTACAATATCCGCCCAGCGCATTTGATCTTTGAGTAACTGACTGATCATCAGGCGCATTTGTTCCTGTTTTTCTTCAACAATTACTTCAGAATCCGACTGATATTCCACATTCATTAAAATCAGCGACAAAGGGTTATTATAGCGGCGGCTTCTGGACACTTCCGAGTTCAATGTCTGGAACATGCTGTAATTATTGAGCATGCCAGTAATGGGATCATGGGACATTTTATGGGTCAGTGTACTTTCCAGCTGTACCAACTGCTTTTCCGTCTGCACCTTATGACTGGCATCACTATAATAGCAAACCGTCAACTCCTGTTCCGCTTCCTGATCAGTCAGACTGCCTCGAATGATCATGATATCCTGTAATTCTATCCATTTGTCTAAAGTACCGGCAAAAAGTTCAACTCTGACTTTAGCATTGAGCGCTTGCTTTAAACAGGGTTCTTTTACGTCTGCTGCCGCTTTGCCAATCAACTGCTCACGATCCAGTCCCAAAAAATCACAAAACGATTGATTAAGCCAATATATAGATTGCCCTTCATCAATAATTACGATAAAAGATGTGTTATTTTCCAGCAACTTTAAACACAATGATGAATTCATATCCTGCATCACATTTCCTTACTCATTAACGACATTCGTTATTATTATAACACGCAAATTAAATACCAGCGCTATTAAGTAAAACCTACTCAGTCTGGTAACAGTACCGGCCTGGTGCTTATTCTGTTCATCCGGGCTATGCGCGCGCTCTGTTTATTTTACAAATCACTGCTATAATTTTAGTTCAACAGTTGTATTTTTGCCAGATTCACATGCAGGGGAAAATTCAATGCTCGACAACAAAACAAAAAGCACCTTAAAAACAGCCACTTATTCATTAACAGCCAATGAACCCCTGTGGAAGCGAGTGCCCGTTAAAGATGAGTATGGCCGCTTTTTCAGTGACTTTATGATGTTGATTCCAAAACTGTCTCAGCAGCCTGCAGAGAAAAAAATAGCAAAGATTGATGCCATTGAACAGGTTTTCAGACATTACGGTAAAGCGATTGTGTTTGCCGATCTGAATTTGAAAATTAATGTTTTATGGGTAACTGTCAGACCTATTCCGGGCATTTGTCTGGAATTACCTGCAGCCATAAAACACTATGTTCCTGAAGCGCTGCTAATTGCCCAAAAAGCACATTAATTCCCTGAAAGGATTAAATAAATAAAACCGTATACATGACTATCAGCAAACGCACCACGCCTTCCGACAGCAGCGATCGGTTTTACCTTGAGAATTTTGATCAAAAAAAAATACTGCGCAGGTTTTTACATCTTAATAATTTAAAATTACAACGCACCAAAGACTCTCTTAAACGGCGACAAGTGGACATTTTACAACTCCTGCCGTTGATATTCCATATTAACCACCCATTATTACCCGGTTTTGTTTCGACTCAATGCCCTGCCGGCATCGCAAAATTCATACCCGACAAAGATGCTATTCAATGCGCCAGACGCTTAGCCAGATCATTTGAATTCAAACGTCGCGCCTATCGGCAATATGATATTCATGCACTGTATTTTATGGGTAGCACAGGCACCATTGCCTATTCAGATAAAAGTGATTTTGATGTCTGGGTTTGCCATCGTGAAGATTTATCCAGTATTGAATTAAAAGAATTACAACTGAAAACCGAACGCATTTCTCAGTGGAGTGCAGGACTCAAGCTGGAGGTCAATTTTTTCCTGATGAATACCGAACATTTTCGACAGGGAAAAATTGACAAGCTTTCTTCTGAAAGCAGTGGCAGCACCCAACATATGCTCTTGTTAGAAGAGTTTTACCGGACGTCCATCTTACTTGCAGGACGTTATCCAATCTGGTGGCTGGTTCCGCCACAGTTTGAAAAAAGCTACGATGAGTATGTACAAAACATTGTCCATCAACGCCTGCTCAATGAGCATAATTTCCTCAATTTTGGTGCCATTGACAATATTCCTGCAGAAGAATTCTATGGGGCAACATTATGGCATATTTACAAGGGCATTGACTCCCCGTACAAATCCATCCTGAAACTGCTGTTAATGGAGTGTTATGCCAAAGAACACCCTGATATCGATCTGCTGAGCTGGCGTTTTAAACGGGCAGTCTACTCAGAAAGCACGATCTCAGAAGGCAAAAACCAGGAAAACAAAGCTCAAGAGCAGCAACTGTATATGGAAAAACTGGATCCCTACATCATGATGATGGAGAAAATATCTGAACATCTGCTGAGCGAAGACAGTTCAGGCCGTCTGGAACTGGCCAGGCAATGCCTTTATCTGAAAGTCAATGAATCTCTGACCCAATTAAAAAATGTCCCCTCACATGAATGGCGCCAACAGATCATGCACAAACTGGTCTGTTCATGGCGATGGCAACGTCCCAAACTGATTTCACTGGATCAGCGAAGCCAATGGAAAATTGATGAGGTCGTAGAAGAGCATAAAAATATTATTGATGCCCTGACCTATAGTTACCGAAAATTATCTGATTTCTTCCGTTACCAGAACAAGGGCATACGCATCAGTAAGAGAGACTTACATATCCTTGGCCGCAAACTCTATGCTGCCTTTGAGAAAAAAGCCGGCAAAATAGAAGTTATCAGCCATGATAATGAAATTAATTTATATGAGTCTCATGTGTCTTTGCATCCCCTTGTCCATGAACAAAAAGTCCTTGAACAAAAAGTCCATGGACAAAAGGTCCTTAAACAAAAAAGTCAGGAAAACAAGCAACACGGCTGGGCTTTATATGTGGGTGCAATTAACACTATTGATGACAAAACGCCCGCTCCGGTAAAGAAGTCGACACATTTGCTCAAGCTGCTCTGCTGGGGCTATTTTAATCGTGTAATTTCCAGTCGTACCAGTTTCATCCTGGCGAAAAAGATACAAGTCCTCAATTTACATGAAATCAAACAAATTATTGAAGCACTGGAGCAAACGTTTCCAAACTCAACCCCGGGTTATGCCAGCATGGAAGATCTGGTCAAGCCGGCACAACTGGGTGTCAACATTCTTTTTTTGAATATAGGTATTGATCCAT
>CBDTVA010000021.1:0-15620 GCA_965363935.1 uncultured Gammaproteobacteria bacterium
ACGAGCAAGCCCTCCTTCTTTTTCTGTTGATTTTTCTTTAACCCAAATTGCTGCTGAGGTGGTAAACAAAACAAAAGTACGCAAAAATTTGAAGAACCAATCTTTTCATTAAGAGACTAATCACTGGGATAATGACTTTTTTACGGAAACAAGTTTCCTAAAGTCCTAATACAACTCCTGCGGATCGATATCAATTGACCAGCGTACCCGCTGTGCTGCTTTATTGACTTCCACTGTGCTTATTAATTCATTTAACAGCTGATGCAATTTCTTTCTCTGGCTGGCCTGAAGCAGTAACTGGCCTCGGTATTTTCCTGCCTTTTTTTCCATTGGCGCAGGTACCGGTCCCCAGAATTGTATGCCCTGTTCCGCTTGCAGGTTGCCCTGAATTGAGCTCATCACCTGAAAACAATAGTCCAGAAATGCCTGATAATGTTCCACCTTGTTTGCTTCCGCCCGAATCAATGCCTGATAGGCATAGGGCGGGATCAGCAACTCCCTGCGTTCCTGTAAAACTTTCGCCGCAAAGCCCGGATAGCCGGAATTCAGTAAGGTGTTCAGCATTTCATCTTCTGGATGAGCTGTTTGCAGAACTACCTGGCCTTTCTTCTCCTCTCTGCCGGCCCGCCCGGAAACCTGCACAATTAATTGCGCCAAGCGTTCAGGAGCACGAAAGTCGATGGAATAAAGTCCCTGATCAATGTCCAGAATGGCCACCAGAGTCACATTAGGAAAATGATGCCCCTTGGCCAGCATCTGGGTGCCAATTAATATTTGCTGCCTGCCATCCCTGACTTTTTCCAGCATATTTTTCAAGCTGTCTTTGCGTTGCGTGGTATCCCGATCGATGCGGATCACTTCAGCTCCGGGAAACAGCTCTCTGGCCGTTTTTTCAACCCTTTCGGTACCAATCCCCAGATAAGACAATTCCCTGTGTCCGCACTCCGGGCACTGGATGGGCAGGCGTTGCTCTGACTGACAATGATGACAACGAAGGCAATTGTGTTGCTGATGATAGGTCAATTTTGCATCACAACGGTGGCAGTGACTGATCCAGCCGCATTTATTACACAGCAGAACAGGTGCATAGCCACGGCGATTCTGGAACAATAATACCTGGTTTTGTTTGTCCAGATGCTGCCTGATTAAGTCGATCAGAGTTCGACTCAGACCATGATGCAACTGTTGTCCTCTGACATCAATTATATGAACTTTCGGTGACTTCGCCCCTCCGGCCCGCTGGCGCAATTTTAAGTGCGCCATCTTTCCTGCCTGACAAAGATACAGGGATTCCATGGAAGGCGTTGCCGTACCAAGCACAATCGGTATACCGGCCTTGCTGGCCCGAACCAGAGCAATATCTTTAGCAGAATAACGAATACCATCCTGTTGTTTGAATGACATATCGTGTTCTTCATCAATAATAATGGCCCCCAGATCCGGCATGGGTGTAAAGACCGCAGAACGGGTACCAATCAGTATACGCACCTGCCCACTGGCCACCTGCTGCCAGGTTTTCATCCGCTGAGTGTTATTCAATCCTGAATGCAGGGTCTGGATCGGCACAGTAAAACGCTGTTCAAAGCGTTGAACCAATTGTGGCGTGAGGCCAATTTCAGGTACCAGAACCAGTACCTGCCGGGCGTTTTTTAATTGCCGTTTAATAAATGACAGATACACCTCAGTCTTGCCGCTGCCTGTTATGCCGTCCACCAGACTGGCAGCATAGCGCGCATCCTGCTGAACTAGATAATCAACCGCTGATTGCTGTTCTGGATTTAAAACCAGCCCCGGATTTTGGCAAATTTCGCCACTGATCTGATAGGGCTTAACAAGCAACTGTTTTGTCCGTGATTCAAGCCATTGTTTTTCGCCCAGTGCTTTTAAAGCACTTTGCCATTGCCCCTCCTGCTCGCGAGCGATCTGTTCTTTTGTCAAACCTTCAGGTGAGCGCTTAAGCTGTTCCAGAATACTGCGTTGCCGCACAGCACGGGTTAATAAAGTCCAGTCAGCTTGCTGCCCGGCTTGTGTTAAATACCACAGGGTGACTTCAGGTTCCAGAGCCGTTTCTTTTTTTCGATAGTGCACCGGCAGGGCAGTCTGATACACCTCACCGATCGGGTGATGGTAATACGCAGCCACCCAGTTCAACAATTTAATAATGTCTTCCGGCAATATGGGTTTACTATCCAGAACGGTGCTTATAGGACGTAGTTTTTTAAGCTCGACATCAGTATGTGTTGCTTTACCAATTACCACGGCAATTTGTCTGGTGCGCCCAAACGGTACCAATACCCGCATACCCGGAAGGACTGACTGTGGATTTATTGCATCGGATAGAAGATAATCAAATTTTCTTCGCAACGGTGTTGGCACGGCAACCTGAACAATTTGTGGTGGTTTTTCTGACATTAAATAGGCTATCTTAAAATTTGGTAAACAACTTTAACTAAATTAGAAGCTAAACGGAATTTTAAGCTAAAAATATTTTATTCGCTATGACCCATTGGCAAGCAATCGCTGAGCACATCAGCCAGAGTTTAAATAAACCTTTTCAGATACAGCAAACAAACAGTGTTGGTGGCGGCAGCATTAACTCTGCCTATAAAGTTAGCGGAATCAATGGCCAGTCTTATTTTGTAAAATTTAATTCCGCCAGTCTTGAACACATGTTTCAGGTTGAATTCGACAGTCTTAATGAACTATCAAACGCCCCGGAGATGCAAACCAGTGCTATGCAAATACCCAGCCCCATTTGCTTTGGTACTACTGGTTCAAAAAGCTATCTGGTTCTGGAATACCTCACCATGAGTTCACGGGGTGACGGAGCAGCAATGGGCCATGCTCTGTCACAAATGCATCGTATAACAGCCGCTCAATATGGCTGGTACCAGAACAATATCATTGGCAGCACCCCGCAAAGCAACCAGCAACATTCTGACTGGCTAAGCTTCTGGCGTGAAGAACGCATGATCCCGCAACTTAAAATGCTTTACGATAAAGGCTATAAGCAGCGTTTATTACCCTTATCAGACAGACTGTTGAATAAACTGGATTCATTGCTGGGCAGTCATAATCCTCCCGCATCGTTATTGCATGGTGATTTATGGTCAGGTAATTATGCCTATGATAAAAAAGGCCAGCCGGTAATTTTTGACCCGGCACTCTACTATGGTGATCGGGAAGCAGATCTGGCCATGACAGAACTCTTTGGCGGTTTTGGACAGGATTTTTATCGTGCCTACAATGAGGCATGGCCACTGGATGAAGCCTATAACACGCGCAAAACCTTATACAATCTCTATCATATACTCAACCATGCTAACCTGTTCGGCACTTCCTATCTTAACCAGGCAATCAGTATGATGGATAGACTGTGCTAATGGTATTTTTGGTCTAAACTTATGGTGCAAACTCAATGATAAATTAAACTTTCCGGAAACGTATTATGCTTAAACCTCTAAATCTCCCAGTCTCAACACTGCAAAAATACGCAATGCTTTTCTTACTCCTTATTTTATCTTTTACCTTAAGCACCCCCCTTTATGCGGAAGATGAGGAGGCAGTCGATGACACAAAGTATTATGAGCTTTCCCCCCCGTTTGTCGTCAATCTGCAAACCGATGAACGCAGAATGCGTTTTTTACAGGTTCGACTTCAGGTACTGGGAACACCTGATGCCATTGAAGAAGTCAAGAAACACAATGCGCCACTACGCGATATTATTATTACGTCATTATCCGAGCAGACCAGAGACAGCATCAATACCCCCAAAAAGAAAAAAGCACTACAGGAAAAAGTTCAGTCAGCAGCAGAAGATGTCCTGAAAAAACTAACTGGAAAGCAACAGATAGAAGGACTTTATTTTACTAATTTTGTTGTCCAGTGAACAAAATAAAGTATTTATCCCATAGTGGCATACCGGGCATTTGGGGATAAACTGTTTGGGAATAAAAAAACTCCTCAGCCCCACACGAACCTGGAAACCGAATGCAGTAAAAACTGTCAGTGATAAAACCCTTTTTGCGGTGAAACTATGAATTTTAAAGCAACTATTAATGAAAAGATTCAAGTGACTCTACTGTCATATTGAAAATTTAAGAATCAGAGGTAGCGAATGTTTTAATTCTTCAATTTTGGATACAGAAGTCAATACCTGAAATTAGAAGGATATTGACCTGTATTACTATTCCTTTGGATAAAACCTCTCATGTAATTTTTTGTGACCAAGTTAAGTCAACTCAGATACGCATTCCGTTTCCGTATTGAACAAGGCTTTCTCAGGGTTTCAAATTAGTCCAGGAAAGCATAATATATGGGGTAACTCTGATCAGCTCCAGATCGAGCTTCGACAAACTCAGAACGAGTGGGAATTTTACCAATCATAATATTATTCGTTCGCCCAAAACCTGTCGAAGGGTGTAATATCAATTAATCCGGACTTCTTTAAATAAACAGACATATTTTTCCTGCTAACATAATCGGGATCTTTTCATGCTAAAACAACATCGCCTGCTCTTTATCAGTCTGTTAATCCTTATAGGCATTGCGATTCTACTTGTCTATATCAAACGACCGCGTCCCGTCGCTGTTGTGGTACAGGAAGTGACGCAGGGAGAAGTACTGGCCACCATTACTAATACCCGTGCTGGAACGCTCAAGGCCTGCCAGCGTGCACGACTATCTCCCTCTATCGGCGGCCAGATTGAAAATCTGCCCGTTAAAGAAGGGGATCGGGTCGAAGCCGGGCAACTGCTGCTGGAAATTTGGAATGATGATTTACAGGCACAGGTTACACTGGCTGAGCATGAATATCAGGCATCGGTTGCACTGGCACGTCAGGCCTGTATCATCGCCGAAGTTGAAAAACGTGAAGCCAGTCGTCTGCGCTCATTACGCAAAAAAAATATGGTCTCGGAAGAAAGTGTAGACCAGGCCGAAAGTGAAGCTCAGGCAAAGCTGGCAGCCTGTGAAGCCGCCAATACCTCAATCAAGGTCAGCCAGTCAAAAATCGATGTAGTCCAGGCCGAGCTGGCACGTACCCGGTTAACTGCACCTTTTAAGGGCCGTGTGGCTGAAGTTAATGGTGAACTGGGTGAATTCCTTACGCCTTCTCCAATTGGCATCGCTACCCTGCCAGCGGTTGATCTGATCGATTACACCTGCCTTTATGTCTCCGCGCCTATTGATGAAGTGGATGCACCCCAGATCCGTGCACAGATGCCCGCACGCATTTCCCTGGATGCTTTTCCCGGGAAAACATTTGCCGGTATAGTTCGCCGGGTTGCTGTCTATGTACTGGATTTGGAAAAACAGTCACGCACGGTTGAAATAGAAGTCGAATTTAGCAATATCGAAGATACTAACAATATGCTTCCCGGTTATAGTGCCGATGCTGAAGTTATTCTGGATCGGGGTGAAAACGTATTACGTATTCCCACTGTGGCGTTATTTGAACGCAACAAGGTACTCATTTTCAATGATGACGGACTGCTTGAGCAACGCCAGATCAAAACCGGTATGAGCAACTGGAGTTATACTGAAGTGCTTGATGGCCTTGTCGCTGGTGAACAGCTGGTTATTTCTACCGAGCGCGAAGGTGTCGAAGAAGGTGCCCGCGCCGTTATTGAAAAAAAACATGATTGATTTAAAAAACATTCATCGTGACTTTCTGGTTGGCGATCAAATGGTACATGCGCTGGATGATATCAATCTGTCTATTCAAGCGGGTGAATATATTTCCATTATGGGGCCTTCCGGTTCAGGTAAATCAACTTTACTGAATTTAATTGGCCTGCTCGATAGCGCGACTGAAGGTACCTATTTATTAAACCAGCAGAATGTTACTGGCTTGCCTGATGACCAGCAGGCGGCAACCCGCAGTAAAACTATTGGTTTTGTTTTTCAGGCTTTTCATCTGATCCCCCGATTAACGGCGGCACAGAATATAGAACTGCCTTTAGTACTTGCGGGTACAGAACCTGAACAGCGTCAACCACTGGTTAATAAAGTGCTTACGGATATGGACTTAACCGATCGTGCTCACCATACTCCCGATCAACTTTCAGGCGGGCAACGACAACGTGTCGCGATTGCCCGCGCAACCATTATGCAACCAAAAATATTGCTGGCTGATGAACCTACCGGTAACCTGGATCAAAAATCCGGGCAGGATGTCATCACTATTCTTGAACAACTTAACCAGCAGGGTATTACACTGATTATCGTGACCCATGATGCCAGCATCGGCCAGCGGGCAACACGGCAATTACACATGGTCGATGGCCGTATCGAATCTGATCAGAAGCTGTCTCCAACGGGCTCAGGCTAATGTCAACTTCCATTAATGATATTCTACGTTTCGCCTGGGCAGCCTTACTGGGTTACCCAACCCGTACACTATTAATGTTAATTGCCATGGCCATCGGTGTTGCCGCAGTCATTATGTTAACGGCTCTGGGCGAAGGTGCACGCCGTTATGTCAGCAATGAATTTGCCTCACTAGGCACCAATCTTGTGATTGTTTTTCCCGGCTATTCTGAAACCTCTGGCCTTAATCCCATTGCAATGGTCGGTTCGACACCCCGAGATCTGACCCTGGATGATGCCCAGGTTTTAACCCGCAACACCAATATCCGGCGTATTGCGCCCATCAATATCGGTTCAGTTAATGCCAGTTATCAGGGACGTTCACGCGAAGTTCCTGTCATTGGCAGTAACTATGAGCTGTTAAACATTCGCCACTGGCAACTGGCACAGGGTAATTTCTTACCTGTCACCGATCTGGATCGGGCCACTCCAGTTTGCGTCATTGGCAGTAATATCCGTGATGAACTGTTTGATACACAAGCGGCAGTTGGTCAATGGATACGTCTGGGTGATCGGCGCTTTCGTGTGATCGGAATCATGGCATCTGAAGGTCGATCGATTGGTGTGGATGTGCAGGATACCATCATGATCCCGGTAGCGTCGGCACAGCAATTATTTAATACCCCTTCACTGTTTCGTATTCTGGTGGAAGCTAAAACCCGTTCAGCCATTGAGCCCGTCAAACAATCCGTTATTGAAGTATTAAAAGAACGTCATCAGGGTAAACGGGATGTGACAGTAATTACTCAGGATGCGGTACTGGCCACCTTCGATAAAATATTAGGGGCATTGACTTATGCGGTCGGCGGCATCGCGGCAATCAGTCTCGCAGTGGCCGGTATTTTAATTATGAATGTCATGCTGGTCGCCGTATCCCAACGCACTGAAGAAATTGGTTTACTTAAAGCATTGGGTGCGCCTCAACGTCAGATCATCCGCCTGATTATATCCGAAGCCATTATGTTGTCTGCATTCGGCGCCATCATCGGTTTGTTGCTGGGTGAACTGGGCTGTTTTGCTATCCGTCAGGCGTTTCCGGGCTTACCGGCCTATGCTCCGCTGTGGGCAGTTTTGACTGCAATTGCCGTGAGTCTACTGGCCGGATTCGTATTCAGTTTACTGCCTGCCCGGCAAGCCGCGCGCCTTGATCCGGTTTTGGCCTTAACGGGAAAATAGCTTATGCTACTACGCGACTTTCTGCATTTAACCGGCTCATCGTTGATTACCCACCGCCTGCGCAGTTTTTTAACCGCATTGGGCATTGCTGTGGGCGTTGCTGCGGTTGTCCTGTTAACTTCTATCGGCGAAGGTGTACATCAGTTTGTGCTGGCTGAATTTACCCAGTTTGGCACCAATTTAGTGGCCATTAATCCGGGCAAGGCGACGACCGGCGGCGTCAGCATGGGCGTGTTTGGTACTGAACGGCCATTAACGATTGAAGATGCCGAAGCACTGAAACGTTTACCATATGCCAGAGCTGTAGTTGCTTTTGTACAGGGCAATGCAGAAGTAGAAGCGGGAAATCGCAGCCGCCGCACTACGATTTATGGTGCCGGCTCACAAATGCCGGAAGCTTTTCAGATGGCCGTCAAGTCAGGTCACTTTCTACCCGATGATGATCCCACCGCTCCGCGGGCTTTTGCTGTACTTGGCAGTAAACTGAAACATGAATTGTTTAGCGATCAAAATCCTTTAGGACAACGTATTACGGTGGGCGGCCATCGGTTTCGCATCATTGGTATTATGGAGTCAAAAGGTAGTGTACTGGGATTTGATCTGGATGACACCCTTTATATTCCGGCATCCCGGGCCATGAATTTATTTAACCGTGACACCTTGCATGAAGTCGACGTACTTTATGATGATAATACCTCTGTGGACACTGTTGTCAATGGCATTAAACAAATCCTTGAAGCACGACATGGCAAGGATGACGTCACCATTACCACCCAACAGCAAATGCTCGATGTACTGGGTTCGGTATTAAATGTGCTGACCTTTGCGGTTGCCGCCATTGGCGGTATTTCATTATTAGTGGGCGCTATCGGCATCGTCACTATTATGACCATTGCCGTCAATGAACGAATCAGTGAAATCGGCTTAATTCGCGCCCTGGGTGCCAAACGCTCTCAGGTACTGAGTTTGTTTTTAGGTGAAGCAATTGTACTTGCGGCTATTGGTGGACTCGCCGGACTGGGACTGGGTATCGGCATTGCCCAGCTCCTGCATCTGAGCTTACCTGCCCTGCCTGTACATACCCCCTGGAACTTCGTTATACTCGCCGAAGCCATTGCCATTAGCATAGGGCTTATTGCCGGTGTCCTTCCCGCCCGCCGTGCTGCTCTGCTTGACCCTATTGAAGCTCTGCGTGCGGAATAGAGATTCAAAATGAAATCTCAATCATTGCAGGATTTGATTTAGAGTTAGTATAATAGCTCTAGCTCCTGATTACAGGATTCAGCAATTTGAGAGGTACAAACCATGAAGATTATAGCTTTCATCACATTCCTGGCCGGGTTTACAATAAGCGCCAACACCCATGCCTGGTGGTCTTTTCCATTTGATGATCTGGAATGGTCTGATCGTTCAGGTTCAGGTTCAGGTTCATTTTCTGGCCCCGGTAACTATCAGCCTCCTCAACATCTACGAATTATCCAGGATCAGGATTTCTCTAACTTTTATGTTTATATTGAACTTAAGGGTATAAAACCTGAGGAAGTCGATATACAACGTCAAGGTCCACGAATAAGTATCCGGCAGGTTCGAGGACGTATGGAGAAAAGTGAATCCAGAGAGGTTTACAGATCGTTTCAAACCTATTCCAGTTTTACACGACGTTTAACACTACCACCCGATGCTGACCCGGATATGTCAAAAATGAAACGTGAAAATAATGAGAATTTTATCCGCCTTACGATACCCAAACGAGCCTATCATCCCCGGGGTTCAGGATATTAATAACACTGGTCTAAAAAATAATATTACAGATCGATTATCTCCGCTTACGCAGCCTGAAATATTTGATTTATGTATCACCGTCCGTTAATGCTGATAAAGAGCCGAATACGTATAAATTGAAGTACCCTGATTGATACGTTTCGCCCCACGCATCTCACCCGATGCTATTGGAGTTAAGCAAATGACATAGAAGCGGTGAGGAAAGCAGGGCGTCTCTCTGCGGGGTTTAATTACGCCAAATTTGACCAATACCCAGCTTAAGCCAACGGAGGTTTTGAGGCTTAGCATTGATCTGAAATGGCTTCAGATGTAAACATTATTGCTGATGATACTGCTTACTGTGCTCATGCACTGCATCAATAAAGACACTCACATTGTCCGGATCAATATGCTGATGGATTCCATGTCCCAGATTAAACACATGGCCATTGCCCTGGCCATAACTCTGCAGAATGGTTTTTACTTCCTGTTCAATACGCTCAGGCTTGGAATAGAGAACACAGGGATCCATGTTTCCCTGTAAGGCAACCTTATCACCCACCCGTGCCCGGGCATCCGCCAGATCCAGAGTCCAGTCCACTCCAAGTGCATCACAGCCGGTATCTGCCATTGCTTCAAGCCAGCCGCCAGCGCCTTTGGAGAATAAAATAACTGGAACCGTTCTGCCGTCATTTTCCCGCTTTAGTCCGGAAACAATTTGCTGCATATAACGCAGGGAAAATTCTTTATAATCACGAGGCGTTAAAACACCGCCCCAGGTATCAAAAATCATGACCGCCTGTGCACCCGCTGCGATTTGTGCATTCAGATAGCTGGTCACTGACTGGACCAGTATATCCAGCAGTTTATGCATTAACAGCGGCTCATCGAACATCATCCCTTTGACTTTGCCAAACTCTTTGGTGGAGCAACCCTCAACCATATAGGTAGCCAGTGTCCAGGGGCTGCCGGAAAAGCCTATCAGAGGTACCCGGCCATCAAGCTCTTTACGGATAGTACGTACAGCGTCCATTACATATTTTAATTCGCCTTCCGGATCAGGCACACCCAGAGCGTTTACATCGGCTGCTGATTGCACGGGCTTATCAAATCTGGGACCTTCACCCTGGGCAAAACGCAATTGCAGACCCATAGCATCGGGAATGGTCAGAATATCAGAGAACAGAATCGCTGCATCCAGAGCATAACGTTCTAAAGGCTGAATGGTCACTTCACAGGCCAGTTCCGGATTCATACACAAATCCATAAAGCTGCCTGCCTTTGTCCGAGTAGCACGATATTCAGGAAGATAACGACCTGCCTGGCGCATCATCCAGACCGGAGTCATATCAACAGGCTGGCGTAACAGGGCTTTAAGAAAACGGTCGTTCTTTAATTCACTCATTTATTCTGCTCCCGGCAGGGGATATTTTTTTCAAGGTTAGGATTTTATAGTCCCACTAAAGTTTAATACAGGAGTTTAGTGAAGGCACTAAACATCCAGATAGTCCAGAATTCCTTCAGCTGCCTGACGGCCTTCGGCAATTGCTGTGACCACCAGATCTGAACCGCGCACCATATCACCGCCGGCAAAAACTTTGGGGTTTTTGGTCTGATAAGTGAATTCCTGCTGCACTGGAGCAATGACCCGGCCACGCTCATCCTGGACGATATTAAAATCATTAAACCAGTCAGCAGGATTGGGTCTGAAGCCAAAGGCGATGAGTACTGCATCTGCTGGCACAATTTCCTCTGAACCTGCTACAGGTCCAGGTCTGCGGCGTCCGCGCTCATCAGGTTCACCGAGTTTCGTGGTAATTAATTTGATACCTGTAACTTTACCGTTTTCTCCGACAATTTCCACTGGCTGACGATTCCAGAGAAATTGCACACCTTCTTCCTTGGCATTTTTCACTTCTTTTTTAGAGCCCGGCATATTGGCTTCATCCCGGCGGTAGGCACAAAACACCTGCGCCGCACTTTGGCGAATTGATGTCCGGGTACAGTCCATGGCAGTATCACCACCACCCAGAACGACAACATTCTTGCCTTCCATGCTAATAAAGTCTGTTTCATAGTCGTAACAGTTTTTAACATTGGAAATCAGAAAATCCAGCGCCACATGAACACCCAGCAGATCTTCGCCGGGAATTCCTGCGGTCATGGAATTATAGGTTCCCATGCCCATAAAAACGGCATCGTATTGATCCAGTAGTGCCTGGAAGCCTATGTCTTCACCCACTTTTGTATTGAGAATAAATTCAACACCCATGCCTTCAAGGATCTGACGCCTTTTCTTAACGACATTTTTTTCCAGTTTAAATTCCGGAATACCGAACATCAACAGGCCGCCGATTTCCGGGTGCCCGTCATAAACGACCGGCTTAACGCCATTGCGTACCAGCACATCGGCACAACCCAGACCTGCCGGTCCGGCACCAATAACAGCCACTTTTTTGCCCGTATCTTTTACCTGAGAGAGATCGGGCTTCCAACCCTGCTCCAGCGCTGTATCCGTAATATAACGTTCTACCGAACCAATGGTTACTGCACCAAAATCATCATTTAAAGTACAGGCACCTTCACACAGTCTATCCTGGGGGCAAACACGGCCACATATTTCCGGCAGTGAGTTGGTTCGATGGGATAATTCTGCCGCTTCTATGATCTTGCCTTCTTTCGCCAGACGCAACCAGTCTGGTATATAGTTATGGACAGGGCATTTCCACTCGCAATAAGGGTTACCGCAATCCAGACAACGATCAGACTGCTCAGATGTTTGCTGTTGATCGAAAATCTGATAGATTTCTTTGTATTCTTTGATCCGTACTGCAGACTCTTTTTTGTTCGGATCTTTTCGATCGACCTGCAAAAACTGGTATATATTACCCATAATCTTACCTTAAACGTTTATAAGCTGTAGCCTTAAGCTGCTTCGTTAGAGAGTGTCTCTAATAAGCTTTCAATAAAAGCCGCTTTGGGCTTCACCAACCAGAACTTGCCGCCCATATCAGCAAAATTGTCCAGAATGTATTGACCCCATTCACTGCCGGTCGACTGGACAAATTCCTGTATCTTGTCTTGCAGATAATGGCGATGGGCTTCCATATTTTCACTACTGATTCGGTTAATATCTATTAATTCATGGTTATAGCGATCAACAAACTGATTATCCAGATCCAGTACATAAGCAAAACCACCAGTCATACCAGCACCAAAATTTAGCCCGGTAGCACCCAGTACAGTGATAACACCACCCGTCATGTATTCACAGCCATGATCGCCAATACCTTCCACTATGGCATGAGCACCGGAATTACGCACCCCGAAACGTTCTCCAGCCAGGCCCGCAGCCAGTAGAGTTCCGCCCGTGGCACCATAGAGGCAGGTATTACCAATGATGGCTGTTTCGTTACTCTTGAAGGTGGTACCACAGGCTGGATTAATCACAATCCGGCCACCTGCCATACCTTTGCCGACGTAGTCATTGGCATCCCCCTCCAGTTCCAGGTGCAAACCACCAGCATTCCAGACCCCCAGACTCTGCCCGGCGGAACCTTTCATCTTCACAGTAATCGGGCTATCACTCATGCCCAGGTTACCATAGCGCAGGGCAATTTCGCCCGATAGACGCGCACCAATGGAACGATCGGTATTTTTGACCTCATATACAAAAGTACCGCCGGATTTATTTTCAATAGCCGGGAGCATATCGGCCACCATTTGCTCAGCTGTTTCACCCTTATCAAAGGGTGTATTACTGGGCTCGACACAAAACCTGGGCTTCTGAGGATCATCAATGGTCTTCAGCAAGGGTGTCAAATCCAGTTGCGACTGACGTGCTGTAGTGCCCTCAATGATCTCCAGCAGATCAGTTCGACCAATCAGATCTTCCAGTTTGCTTACCCCTAAAGAGGCCATCAACTCCCGGGTTTCCTGGGCAACAAACTTGAAGAAGTTCATCACCATTTCAACTTTACCGATAAAGTGGTTCATGCGCAGCACCTTGTTTTGTGTAGCAACACCCATGGCACAGGTGTTTAAATGGCAGATACGCAGGTATTTACAACCCATGGCAATCATTGGGGCCGTACCAAAACCAAAACTTTCGGCACCTAAAATTGCGGCCTTGACAATGTCCAGACCGGTCTTCAGGCCGCCATCCGTCTGCAGGCGAATTTTACCGCGTAAATCGTTAGCACACAAAGCCTGTTGGGTTTCACTTAAACCCAGTTCCCAGGGCGAACCGGCGTATTTAACCGATGCCAGGGGACTGGCTGCGGTACCGCCATCATAACCGGCAATGGTGATTAAGTCGGCATAGGCCTTGGCAACACCAGCAGCAATCGTGCCCACACCGGGTTCTGAAACCAGCTTCACTGAAACCAGTGCTTTCGGATTGACCTGCTTGAGGTCAAAGATTAATTGCGACAAATCTTCAATTGAATAAATATCATGGTGCGGAGGAGGTGAAATCAACGTGACTCCAGGCACTGAATAGCGTTGTTTGGCAATATTTTCATCCACCTTATGCCCTGGCAACTGACCGCCCTCACCCGGTTTTGCTCCTTGAGCAATCTTGATTTGCAGCACTTCTGCATTCACCAGATAATGTGGTGTCACACCAAAACGCCCCGAAGCAATCTGCTTGATTTTTGACACTTTAAGGGTGTTAAATCGGGCCGGATCTTCTCCGCCCTCACCAGAATTGGAACGCGCACCCAGTCGATTCATGGCTTCTGCCAGTGTTTCATGAGCTTCTGGCGATAAGGCTCCGAGCGACATGGCGGCACTGTCAAATCGTTTAAACAGGTTTTCTGCCGGTTCCACTTCATCAAGCGCAACAGGTTCAATATCTTCACGCAGTTTCAGCAGGTCACGCAAGGTAGCAACAGGCCGTTTGTTGACTGCATCGGCGTATTTTTTATAGGCGTTATAATCACTTGTCTGTACCGCCTGCTGCATATACAATACAACATCTGGATTATAGGCGTGATATTCACCGCCATGGACATAACGATAAACACCGCCATGGTCATTGTTTTTGCGAGGGTTCCAGGCCACCTTGTTCAAAAAGCGCTGATCCTTGTCAAAATCGCCAAATCCTGCACCGGCAATACGGCTGGTGGTGCCTTTAAAGCACATCTCAGTCACTTCTTCATCAAGACCAATGGCCTCAAACAATTGTGAACCACGATAGCTGGCAATCGTTGAAATACCCATTTTGGACATGACCTTATACAAGCCTTTATTGATTCCCTTACGGTAGGCTTTAGTCACTTTGCCAATATCTGTGTCGGCAATTTCTTTACGTTTAATCAGTTTGGCCAGTGTTTCATAAGCCATATAGGGATAAACCGCCGAAGCACCATAGCCCATCAATGTCGCAAAGTGATGCGGATCGCGTGCGGTACCGGTTTTCACCACAATATTGGCATCACAACGCAAACCTTTGTCAATCAGGTGATGATGGACCGCGCCCGTAGCCATCAGCGCATGCAGGGTAATTTTGTCTTTGGCCAGGTTTTTATCATTCAGGACAATAACGATCTTACCTTCACGCACAGCCTGTTCCGCTTTATTGCAAACCTCACTCAGAGCTTCCTTAAGCGTCAGCTCCGGTGAAAAGTTCAGGTCAATAATTTCATTGGCATAAGCCGGATCGTCAATAGCGATCAGGTTTTCATATTTGGCGCAGGAAAGTACCGGAGAATCCACAATAAGACGTTTGGCATGGCCCGAGTTTTCCAGGAATAAATTCTTTTCAGCCCCCAGGCAGGTTTCCAGAGACATGACAATACTCTCACGGATCGGATCAATAGGAGGATTGGTCACCTGGGCAAATTGTTGACGGAAATAGTCATAAAACGGTCTTACACGGGCGGACAGGACTGCCATGGGTGTATCATCACCCATGGAACCCACAGCTTCTGCTGCATTTTCCGCCAGGACCTTAATGACATATTCTTTTTCTTCATTGGTGATCTGAAACTGTTTTTCGTACACCTTATAGGTGTCTTCGTCCATACAGTCCACGATGGCAGAAGGTTCCTGTAATTCGGATTTCAGGTATTTAATACCTTTTCTTAGCCACTCCCGATACGGCTTTCCGGTTTTTAAATGCGCATCCACGTCATCGGGCAACATCAGCTCACCTGTATGGGTATCTGCCGCCAGCATTTGACCAGGCTTAAGACGTCCTTTGGCCACTACATCGGTTTCACTATAATCATAAACTCCGGTTTCAGAAGCCAGAGTGATAACACAACCGGAATAGGTCGAGTCTTTCAGGCTGTCGTTAGAGCCTTCAGCGG
>CBDTVA010000022.1:0-15104 GCA_965363935.1 uncultured Gammaproteobacteria bacterium
GTAGCACTTTTCTCAGCTGTAGCACTTTTCTCAGCTGTAGCACTTTTCTCAGCTGCAGCACTTTTCTCAGCTGCAGCACCTCTATCAGATGCCGCACCTCTATCAGATGCCGCATTATCTTCTTTTTCTTTTACCAGAGGAGATGCTTCAGTGACAGGGCCTTTCATAGAGAGGATCAGATTACGTAGAACTGCATCATTAAAGCGGAACGCGTGGGTCAACTCATCAATGCTTGCCGGCTCACACTCAACATTCATTAAAATATAATGCGCCTTGTGGATCTTGTTGATAGGATAAGCCAGTTGACGGCGTCCCCAATCTTCTAAACGATGGATGCTACCATTACTGGATTCAATGGTACTACGATAGCGTTCAATCATAGCAGGTACTTGCTCACTCTGATCAGGGTGGACAAGAAATACAATTTCATAATGTCTCATTAGACAATCCTTTCGGTTAATTAGCCTCTGGGCTTAATCAGCTTCCCGCACACGAATCCACCTTAATAAAGGATAAATCAGACAGGAAGCAAGGAATATGACCACTCATTCTCCACCTCTTTTTTATTAAGAGTTAGAGCCGACAGTCATAAGGGGCAGTATTATATTATTTTTTGCATTCTGGATCAACAACTGATTTTTCAGTTTACTTTATTTATCATTGAACTGTTGTAAAAGATCTTCCAAATCAGCCTGGATTTCCTGGGGATTGCAATAGCTGAGCTTATTGTCGTTGCTGCTGCTGTGTATATAGGTATCAGAATCCATGTTTGCGTTTAGATCCAGATTATCCAGAAAGTCTTTGACAGAAATTTGTACATCAATGGCAAAAGTCGTCTTACCATTATCCCGTTTAAAACGCTTGATATTGGTTGTGCCCACTTTATGCGCTATCTGGCGTAATTCACCTTCTGTTCCAGCTATTCGTATTTTCAACATAGCCCATTCCTTATTACAGTGAGTTCTTATTTGCCGTTTCGTTGTCGAACGGCTTCAAACAAAGTGATCCCGGTAGCCACAGAGACATTGAGACTTTCAACACTGCCCAGCATGGGGATTTTAACCAGTGCATCGCAATTTTCTCTGGTTAACCTGCGCATACCTTTGCCTTCCGTTCCCATAACAAGAGCCAGTGGTCCTGTAAGATCACTGTGGTAGATTGTATCATCAGTTTCACCTGCGGTACCAATAATCCAGATTTGATAACTTTTCAGCAATTTAAGGGTTCGGGCTAAATTGGTTACCTGAATCAAAGGGACTGTCTGATCCGCTCCGCTGGCGACCTTGCGCACAGTGGGCGTTAATGACACGGCCCGATCTCTGGGTACAATGATTGCGTGTACCCCGGCAGCATCGGCAGAACGCAGGCAGGCACCCAGGTTATGGGGATCCTGAACACCATCAAGTACCAGTAAAAAAGGCGGGGCTTGCAAGGACTGCAGGAGTTCATCCAGAAAACTTTCTGTTTTAACTTTTGGTGCCCTGCTCCGGGCGACCACCCCCTGGTGGTTGCCCTGGCATAATTCATCCAGCTTTTTACCTGTCAAAAGGGTCACTTTGACTGATTTTTTTTTAGCCAATTCGAGCACTGAATTTATACGCTTGTCTTTACGCCCCCGATCCACAAAAAGTTCCGAAACCGGATTTCGCCCGTCTGCGGAACTTTCATCAGCAGCACCAGGGCCATCAGGGCAATAGTTCAAGGCCGATTTTACCGCATGAATACCAAAAATCAGTTCATCCATCGACGCTTTCTATTCTTGCGTTTTTTCTTCTTCCCAGGCTTGTCAATTTTACTGGTTCCCGGTGATTTTTTACTACCAGAATGGGAGTCAGAGGCTGGTGCAATATTTTGCGGTACAAAATCAATTTTACGCTCATCCAGATTGACCGCAGCCACCTTAATGCTGATCTTGCCACCCAACTGATACGTTTTGCCGGTTCGCTCACCCTTCATCTTGTGATTGAATTGATCAAACTGATAATAATCATCTTTTAGAGCAGTAATATGAATCAGGCCTTCAACATGTATATCATCCAGTAAAACGAACAGACCAAAACCCGTCACCGTACTGATGATACCATTAAACTCTTCACCCACTTTATCCAGCATATATTCACATTTTAACCAGGCCGTGGCATCCCGGGTAGCATCATCAGCACGACGTTCTGTAGTAGAACAGTGTTGTCCCAGTTCTGCCATCTGTTCTTTTGTGTAACCATAGGATGAGACATTATGACCACCGATCAGGTGTTTTATAGCTCGATGAACCAGTAAATCCGGATAGCGGCGTATCGGTGAGGTAAAATGAGCATAAGCCTCAAAGGACAGACCAAAGTGCCCGGCATTATCTTCTTCATATACAGCCTGGGACAAACTGCGCAACATCACAGTCTGCAAAATTTCAAAATCAGGCCGTTCTTTTATTGCTTTTAATAGTCGGGAAAAGTCTTTCGCCTGAGGTTCGTCACCACCAGACAAACTAATACCCAATGGGGCAATAAACTCTTTCAAGGCTTTCAGTTTATCCTCTGTAGGCCCCTTATGGTTACGATACAATGCCGCAATTTTATTTTCCAGAAGAAAGTTGGCAGCACTGACATTGGCTGCCAGCATACATTCTTCAATAACCCGGTGTGCTTCATTACGAATGATCGGCGTTAACTTTTCAATTTTTTTACCCTCACCGAACACGATGCGGGTTTCCTCGGTTTCAAAGTCAATCGCACCCCGCTGTGAGCGTTTTTTTGCCAGAGCCTGATAGAGAAGATAAAGCTCATGCAAATGAGGTAGTAATTGCGCGTATTCTTCACATAAAGCGGGCTCACCATCCAGTACCATGGCGGCAACCTGATTATAAGTCAGGCGGGCATGTGAACGCATTAATCCTTCACTAAAAGCATAACTTTCCACATCACCATTAGCAGAGATTTTCATCTCACAGACCATACACAGGCGATCGACATCCGGATTTAATGAGCACAAGCCATTGGATAAAACTTCTGGCAGCATGGGAACGACACGTCCCGGGAAATACACCGAAGTACCCCGGCGTTTAGCTTCCGCGTCCAGAGCCGTACCACGTTCAACATAAGATGAGACATCAGCAATCGCAACCCACAGGCGCCAGCCACCGGAGTCACTGCGTTGACAAAAGACCGCATCATCAAAATCTTTGGCATCCTCGCCATCAATAGTCAGCAACAGGTGATCGCGGAAATCTTTACGTCCTTTTTTGCTGGCTTCCGGCACAGAAGGTTCCAGATCCGCTATTTCAGCTTCCAGCATCATAGGCCATTCATGAGGAATATCATAGCTGCGAATAGCAACATCAATTTCCTGGCCTGGTTCCATGTGGCCGCCCAGATTCTGGATAACACGACCTTTGGCACGGTGAAATTGAGTGGGAAAGTGCAATATTTCCACCATAACCATCTGCCCAACTTCGGCACCATAGCTATGCTCTTTGGAAACAATCACATCATGGTTGATGCGTTTATGATCCGGAACGACCATTAACACACCTTCCCGGTTTTCCAGCTGACCAACCAGAGTATTGGTGTTGTGTTCGATAACTTTTACCAGAGATCCTTCCCGACGGCCTTTTTTGTCGGTACCGGCAAGTCTGACCTGAACCCGATCACCATGAAACACAACGCGCATATCGCGCATTCCCAGAAACAGGTCACCACCGCCATCTTCTGCCAGAACAAAGCCAAAACCATCAGGATGAGCAGAGACAATACCTTCCAGAATTTCAAGTTCTGACGTCAGCTCATACTTACCATGCTTGTTACGATATAATTGACCATCGCGTTCCATAGCACGCAGCCTGCGGCGCAAACCTTCCTGCTGATCGGGATCGTTCAAATTAAGTAATTTTTCAATTTTGAAACGATTTAGCGGTATCGGCTGTTGAGACAGAAGGTCAAGAATAAATTCCCGACTGGGAATGGGATTTTCATAGTTTTGCGCTTCGCGCTTTGCGAAAGGATCGGTTTTATCGCTGTTTCGACTCATATTAGTCCTTGGTTTTGACAGTAGACCACTCTATATTCATTATTTCACTGATTAGAAGAGCGGTCTTTCATCAACCATTTTATTCAAATGGATGTTTTAAAATTATCGTTTCATCACGATCCGGACCGGTTGAAATAATATCAATCGGGGTATTAGTGAGTTCTTCAATACGTTTCAGATAAGCTTTGGCATTTGCTGGTAATTCATCATAGGATTTTGCACCAAACGTAGACTCGGACCAGCCGGGCAGTTCTTCGTATACCGGAACACATTTGTCGTACATATCAGCACCTATGGGAGGCGTTGTAAGCTGTCGGCCATCCTTCTCGTCAGCAAAAGTATAGGCGGTACAAATTTTCAGTGTTTCCATTCCATCCAGCACATCCAGCTTGGTAATACACATACCTGTGACACTATTAATCTGGTTGGAGCGATTTAACGAGACCACATCCAGCCAGCCACAACGACGTTCACGACCTGTTGTCGCGCCAAACTCATGACCTTTTTCACCCAGGTATTGACCCACGTCATCAAACAGTTCAGTTGGAAAGGGACCTGAACCTACGCGGGTCGTATAAGCCTTGGTAATACCCAGAATATAATCAAAAAACTTTGGTCCAACACCGGAACCGGTCGCTGCACCGCCTGCTGTGGTATTCGATGAGGTCACATAAGGATAGGTACCATGGTCTATATCCAGCAGAGCTCCCTGCGCGCCCTCAAACAGGATGCTGTCGCCATTTTCACGATACTGATGAAGAACTCCGGTAACATCGGTGATCATGGGACGAATCTCTTCCACATAAGCTAATGCTTCATCCAGTGTTTTCTGGTAGTCAACAGTATCTGAATGGTAATAATTTTCCAAAGCGAAATTATGGTATTCCATCACTTCTTTTAATTTACTGGCAAATAATTCGCTATTGAGTAAATCACCCACACGCAAACCACGGCGTGAAACCTTATCTTCATAGGCAGGACCAATACCTCTGCCTGTTGTGCCAATGGCTTTTTTTCCGCGAGCAATTTCACGCGCCTGATCCAGTGCCACATGGTATGGCATAATCAGAGGACAGCCTTCACTGATCAACATTCTTTCACTGGCATTGATGCCCTGCTCTGCCAGTTCTTTGATTTCTTTAACCAGAGCATCCATAGCCAGCACAACACCATTACCAATCAGGCACTTCACGTTGTCTCTAAGAATACCTGAAGGGATAAGATGCAACACGGTGGTTTTGCCGTCAATGACCAGCGTATGTCCGGCGTTGTGCCCACCCTGGAAGCGGGCAACCGCAACAGCTTTATCTGTCAGCAGATCGACCACTTTTCCCTTACCTTCATCACCCCATTGTGAACCTATGATGATGACATTTTTTCCCATTAGTGTACCCTCAATAATTTGTTTTGTGTGCCTGTTTCCAAATAAACTTTTTTACTCCACAGGCAAAAAAAATAGAAACAGATATAAAAAATTTAAATCTCAATAACTTGCCACTCTCCCGTCTCATTGCTAAGAACGTGAGTACAACCCAAAGCGATGGCACTTGAGTTGGATTCCGGTAATTCACAAATAACCCGTTTACCCTGTTGGCGCAAGCCTGCTACCCTGGTAATCAACTCTTGTTTATGTTCTGGGTCAACAACCGCAGGGGCAAAAATTACCTGATCAATATTGTCCTGCTCTGAGTTTGTACTAATGGACACCAGATAAGCCAGATCGGTGCTAAAACCGGTTGCTGCTCTGGAGCGGCCAAAGGTTTCTCCAATACCATCATAGCGCCCGCCCTTGGCAATCTCTTGCCCATGTCCAGGTAAATAAGCGGCAAAAACAACACCGGTATGATAGTTATAGCCTCGCAATTCGGCCAGATCAAAATATAAATTCAGATCCGGTATTCGTGTTAACAAGCCCAGGGCAATAGCTTCAAGATTGTCCAGCTCAGCCAATACCTCATTATCACCAAGGTTTCCATTACCAAACAAGGTCCGCGCCTCATCAATAACCGAAAGATCACCATTGAGTTCAACCAGGGCCATAAATTGTTGTTTTTGCACATCGCTGATGTGCATACCCACCAGGGATTCAGCCAACTCGGTCACGGCTTTACGCTGCAGGGCATCAAAGAGTGTGTCTTCTTCATTTTTAGTCAATCCAGCCTGATTAGCCAGACTGCGGAATATCCCTACATGCCCCAGATCGATATGAAACCCTTCAAGTCCAACAGTTTTCAGAGTTTCTATCATTAACAGCAGCACTTCAATATCACTTTCAGGTCCGCTGTGCCCATAAAGTTCAAGCCCGATTTGTAAAGGGCTGCGAGATTGGGAAAAACCTTCCAGTCGGGTTTTCAGCACCTTACCGACGTAGCAAAAGCGTGACGGATGTTCATCTTTAATATGATGGGCGTCAATTCGGGCAATCTGCGGAGTCATATCAGCTCTCACACCCAGCAATTTACCGGAAATTTGATCGGTCAGGGTAAAAGTCATTAATTGCAGATCATGTCCGGTCCCCGTCAGCAACGAGTCCAGAAAATCAATCACCGGAGGTTCAACCAGATCGTATCCCCAGTTGTGATATAAATCCAGTAATGAACGACGCTGTGCTTCAATTGTTAACGCCTGTGGTGATAAAACTTCCTGAATACCTTCAGGCAATAACCAGCGATCTTTGTTTAACATATGACCTGTAATAGTTGTTATTTGCAATATTAAGCTAATGTTTCAGAAAATAAATTGCCAAGGCACCAATAATCATGCTAATGATCCCGGTCCATCGCAACTGATGTTCATTCATTTGAGAGGCGCTAAACATCATCTGTTTAAACAGTTTGGGATTCAGTATTGGCAGTAAACCTTCCAACACCAACATCAAAGCACCTGCAATCAGGAGTTCATGCCACATAAACAAAAAAAATCCGGTTTTTTTCCAAAACCGGATTTTATACTATTTTACCTGCAGATAAAACTTTTTACTGTTTACCCTGAATATTTTTAAAGTAATCAAAGAAATCAGAGTCAGGTTCAATGACCATAATATCGGATGCACTGCCAAAAGTATTTTTATAGGCATTCAGGCTTCTATAAAAGGTAAAAAACTCCCGGTTTTGTCCATAGGCTGTAGCATAAATATCCGCAGTTCTGGCATCTCCTTCACCCCGGGTTTGTTGCGCTTCTTTAAATGCCTCAGCTATGACAATAGTGACCTGACGATCCGCTTCCGCTTTGATTTTGGCAGCACTTTCATTACCCTGGGCCCGTAATTCCTTGGCAATTCGGGTTCTTTCTGTCTCCATTCTGCGGAAAATTTTATCACTGACCTTGGGCGGAAATTCAATACGCTTGATACGTACATCGACAATAAGAATACCGAAGGGTTCAACATCCCTATTGGCCGACTTGTTAATGTCATCCATAATCATATCACGTTCACCGGAAATCACTTCACGCATATTACGTCGACCAAATTCGTTACGTAAACCTTCTTTTACGATGGTGCCAATACGTTCCTGTGCGATATCCATGTCACCGCGCATAGACACATAGAATTTTTCTACTTCTTTAATGCGCCATTGAATAAAAGAATCCACCACCACGATTTTCTTTTCTTCAGTCAGATAATCTTCCGGTTTAGCATCAAACGTCTGGATACGATCGTCAAACTTGCGCACATTATTGACAAATGGAATTTTAAAATGCAAACCTGGCTCATAGTCAGAACGTTCAATTTTACCCCATTTAAATAAAATAGCCGTTTCGGTTTCTGATACTGTAAACAGTGAAGCGGAGCCAATAATGCCCAGTACCAGCACTGCTATAGCAATTAATAATTTCATTAACGTCTCTCCCTGATAGAAGGTCTGGCACGGGAACTGTCTGAATTATTATCAGAGCGATATTTGCTTTTAGTGTAGTCCACTTTATCATCCACCACGGTGCTTATATTTGAACCCGTATCTGTTGCTGATGTTGGCATTTTAAAGGAGGGGCCTCGCATCATTTTATCCAAAGGTAAATAGAGCAGGTTATTGCTGCCCTTGGTATCAATCATTACTTTGCTGGTATTGCTATAAACAGTTTCCATGGCATCCAGATAGAGTCGATCACGGGTTACTTCAGGTGCTTTTTCATATTCTTTTAAGACACTTAAAAAGCGTGACACATCACCTTCTGCTTCAGCAACAACCCGGCCCTTGTAGGCTTGAGCTCCTGCTATCTGCTGGGCGGCGACACCACGGGATTTGGGGATTACATCATTACTATAGGCCTGAGCTTCATTGATATAGCGTTCTCTGTCTTCGCGTGCCGCATTGACATCCTCAAAGGCATCCTGCACCTGTGCGGGAGCTTTAGCGCTTTGCATGGTAAAGCGGGTAATGATCAATCCGGTATGATAACGATCCAGAATTTCCTGAGCCAGGACACCAATTTTGGCGGCGATATCACTACGCCCTTCCGTCAGAATAAAATCCATTACATTTTTACCGACAATTTCACGTACCGCACTTTCGGAAACCTGTCTTAACACCAGACCTGGGTCACGGACATTGAACAGGTAATTTTCCGGATTATTAACCTTATACTGTACCGCTACTTTAATATCGACAATATTTTCGTCCTTGGTCAGCATATAGGCTTCATGGCTGCTACCGCCAATATTCAAGCTCCTGGACGCACTGACATCCACTATTTGATAGCTTTGAATAATCGGTGCATACCATTGAATACCCGCATCAACTGTGTCATAGGACTCCCCGAACTGAAGCACCACGGCTTGTTTACCTTGATCTACGGTATAAATACCGGCCATGGCCCATACCACAAGTGCAATAATACCGGCCAGAACAAAGATAATAGTCGGCGGCTGGTTTTTTGTTGAGCTACTACCGCTCCCGCCACTACCGCCTCTACCGCCACCGAACAGTTTCCCGATTTTTTCATTGAGGTTTTTTATTACCTCATCCAGATCGGGGGGACCCTGTTCATTGTTATTTTTATTTCCCCAAGGGTCATTGTTTTTAGGACCCCCCGGTTCATTCCAGGCCATTTAATGCTCCAATTATGTTATTCAGAAAAAGTATCATTTCGAAATGAATGCAAATCTTATAGGACTATTTCATCAGTGTCCATTCAGAAATGCATTTTTTTCTTCAGGTTTTCAGTTTCAGTCGTTAATGAACAGTTCATTAAAGCCTGATTTGCTTTGCAACTTGTCAAATTGTCTCGCTGAAGCTTCTATATAAACCAGCCAGTCACCTGACTCATTATACTCCTCTTCCAGTATATCAGCCCAGTCAAACAGTAAAGATCGCCACTGTCCTGCCTGGGGTGGGATTTTTAACCACTGCCGGACACGTTTTTGAGTATGCTCTTTGTTAAAAAAATCAGCAATGACTTCCAGCAACATATCAAGCCCCTGATCCTTCTTATCAATTGCATCCAGAGCTGATATCCAGACACGCAGTACATTGCCTGATTCATCCCGCTCTATTCTGGGTTCCTGCCCTGCCAGTAAATCCACCTTGTTATAAACAAGCAATTGTGGCGTTTTCTGGGCACCGACCTGTAGTAAAACAGAATTAACCTCAGCAATATGCTTATCCCGATTATCGGTATGCCCGTCAATTATATGCAGTAACAAATCCGCTTCACGGGTTTCCAGTAATGTCGCATGAAATGCTTCTACTAGATCATGGGGGAGATTACTGATAAAACCAACCGTATCGGCTAAAATCATGGCCTGATTATTGGGTAGTTCAACTCGGCGCAGAGTTGGATCAAGCGTTGCAAACAGTTGATCTGCAGCGTAGACTGCCGATTTAGTTAATTGATTAAAGAGTGTAGATTTTCCTGCATTAGTATAGCCCACCAGAGAAACTGTCGGTAGTTCTGCCCTTTGACGAGAACGTCGGCTCTGTTCCCGTTGTTTACGGACTTTTTCCAGACGTTTGTTCAGTTGTTTAATTCGCATGCCCAGTAAACGACGATCCGTTTCCAACTGGGTTTCACCGGGTCCGCGCAGACCAATACCGCCTTTTTGCCTTTCCAGGTGCGTCCAGCCTCTGACCAGACGGGTCGAAATATGACTCAACTGAGCCAGTTCAACCTGAAGTTTACCTTCATGAGAACGAGCTCTCTGGGCAAAAATATCCAGAATCAGGCCCGTTCTGTCCAGTACTCTGCATTGCAACAGAGTTTCCAGATTTCGTTCTTGTGCAGGGGATAGTTGATGATTTATCAGGACCAGATCAGCCTGGAACAGGTCTACCGCATCTTTAATTTCCTGAGCTTTGCCCGTACCAACAAAGTATTTTGGCTCAGGTTTATAACGCTTGCCTTTAATAAGGGTTAAAGGTTCGGCTCCAGCAGACGTAACCAGATCGTAAAACTCGCTCAGAGATTCCTTTCCAGTGGTATTGGATTCCTGGCTATTGGATCGAGGGAAATCAATGTGGACCAGCACCGCACGCTCCCCATTTCCTCCCGGACGCTCAAACAATTAGGCTGGCTCTCACACTTATTAATACGATACCTGGTTTAAGAAAATCACCCATGTCACACAAAATCAGTCAATCTCATTTAATAAATAATTAAGGAAGTCCCTGGTTCAGATATAGCCTACCTCAGGAACTATTTCACTTTTTATAGCTAAAAATTCAGGAATTATTGCCCGCTTCTTCATCTGTTATCAGTTTGACATTTCTCGCAGGAACTATGGTAGAAATAGCATGCTTGTAGACCATTTGACTCACTGCATTTTTCAGCAGGATAACAAACTGATCAAACGATTCTACTTGGCCTTGCAATTTAATGCCATTAACGAGATAAATTGAAACGGGGATCCGTTCTTTTCTCAAAACATTCAAATAAGGGTCTTGTAGCGCCTGCCCTTTACTCATTTTAATTTCTCCTGATTATGATTCTTAGTATTTTCCATTAACGCATACACACAGCACAAAAGTCGGACATTTTATAGTAGTAACAGATTCTTGTATATAAGAAAATTACTATAAAACGGTTAAAGGCTAGCATTACTCCTAGAAATTTTACCTATCATAGTGATAACTAAGAATGACAACAGAATCTGAACCAGCAATTCTATGCAAAGTTACCAACAAAGAATGGGCAATCCAATAGGAAGCGACCATAAAATATTCTATCTGTATTAAAAAAAAAATAAATAGCTAATTGATAATAAATTCTAGGGTTTACCCTAGAATCCTGTCCAGGACAGGCTCCTGGCTGAATAAGTCTCTTATATGGATTTATCAGCTCACACAAGCAATAGTTTAGCACGTTATTTATATATATTTTAGTATATTCTAAATAACCTATATGTAACTTAAGACACACTGAGCAGTTTAGGCATAATTTTCTGTGTACTTTTATAGAAAATTTATTGCAAAAAGAGACCTGCGCTGTCCATCCAGGCAGGTGATTATTTCATACCAATGCAATTATCCAGGACAGGCCTAAGGTACTTCACAGCCTGTTCATAGACATCATTTTCTTCTGTCGCAATCCAGAATGCATCCTCTTCACGGCGTAACCAGGTCATTTGCCGTTTGGCAAATTGCCGGGTACTGGTGATGCCCCGTTCTATCATCTGTTCTTTATTCATCTTGCCTTCCAGGTACTCCCAGACCTGCCGATATCCCACAGCTCTCATAGATGGCAGGGATAAATTCAGATCATCCCGTTCAAACAATGTTTGCACCTCTTCAATAAAGCCCTGTTCCAGCATTTTTTTAAAGCGAATGGCGATGCGCTCGCGCAATAAGTCACGTGATTTTGGAGCCACTATTATTTTATAGGTATCCCAGGGTAAAATTTCAGCGCGACTCTCCTGCTGTAAACGAGTCATACTTTTTCCTGAAATTTCATAAACTTCCAAAGCTCTTTGAATTCTTTGGGGATCATTGGGATGGATTTTTCGCGCCGCCTCAGGATCGATTTCGGCCAGTTTTCGATGCATATACCCAACTCCATGCTCTCTGGCCTGCACTTCCAGTTTTAAGCGGATTTTATCATCTGACTCTGGTAACTCGGAAAGTCCATACAATAGGCTGCGGTGATATAACATGGTGCCACCGACCAGTAAGGGGATCTTATTTCTGGAATGAATATCAGCCATTGCTACCAGTGCATCCGCTCTGAAGCGGGCGGTAGAATAAGACTGAGCAGGGTCAAGAATATCAATCAGTTTATGCGGTGCAATGGTCAATTCTTCATGGCCGGGTTTGGCCGTTCCAATATTCATACCTTTATAAACCAGTGCAGAGTCAACACTGATAATTTCAAAGGGATAATGTTTGACCAATTCAATGGCCAGATCAGTTTTCCCCGAAGCCGTTGGCCCCATAATAAATACTGCAGCAGGTTGTTTTGTCATAGTCTCCATTTGCATATATACAACTTAAATCGCATTCGTAATTTCTTTAGTTTAAATGGCAGAATCTAACAGATAATCTAATATTGGATTGTCTTTGAGTTCCATCTTTTTTTGCAAATACATAGGTAAATGGCCGGGTGGGGAAACCATGCCTCTTTCGGTCATTTCATTGATCAGTTTTAAATATTCAAAACTGGTTTTGCCAATATAGAGTCCTGAAAGGGATTCCTTTTGAAAGAGTTTCAGCGCATCTTTTAAACCGCGAAGATATAAAAAATCTTTGGTGAAGCCACCGGCACGATAAGCCCGGGCAGTCAATTTAAACGCTTCGTTGTGTTCAACATCATAATCATTAACCAGAGTCTTGAAGGTATGACTAAAATCAAAATGTTCCACCATCATCTTAACGGCTATTACCCGAAGGGCTAATGTTTTTAATCGTTTTAGATGCAAATTACCGGTCATATATTCCGCCAGAATCGCAAGCCCCTCCTGAGTATAGGTATTTCCCGGCAACCCCAGAGTAAATATTTTAAGCTGTTGCTGCTCACTATTCACCGTCGTCACTATGTGCACCCCTAACTCATGATGAATCAAAGCCCTAAGCTGGGCCTCATTGACAAGCATTGACTTATTAATTAGGATTATTTTCTTGCTATTGTCCACCATGGCAGAAGCAATAATTTTATTGGTAATTTCGACTTTGCAGTGAATACCATACTCTTCTAAAGCCACAACAAATCGGCGTTTCGCTTCTTTTGCATCAATGCTGGGTTCTTCCTGAATATCATATTCTTTGGCGTAGAGCAGGAAGTGTGCAGAAGACAGATCCTCGGCATTGGGTTCACCATAATAACGTAAAGAGTTATAGAGAAATTTATCTGTACCGATACTGGTCAACAGATCAATTTTAGTGGCATAGGCATCAATGACATCTCGATACATTTGCTGAATACTTATATCCGTCACATTTTTTTCAGGTAGTCGGTAAAGTGTTTCCCGAAACTCGAATGGGTTAATTTCTAGCTGCCGATAGGTAAATTCCGGGTTGTAATTAAAATTATGAGAAAAAAACAGACGCTTTTCTTTCACGATATTTTTAGGATTGATATAACTGAGCGTTTCAATGCCCCTGCAAAGCCTGAATAATTTTTTATCCAGTGTGATGATGTCCGGATCAATCTTGGACGAGAGTAACTGGGTTCTGAGTTTCGGTGTTCTAGGAGTACTCTGTTTCGAAAAAAAATGGGCATTGGCCAGGATAACTTCTTTTAATCCGCTTTTCAGATCATTCAAAACCAGTGGATAGGGCTCACTGTTATTTTCATCCATAAACACTTTTTTTATTTCAGTGGGCAAGACCAGAGTATGTTTAAAATTTTGCTTGGCAAAAGAAGCTAAATAACCCCTGCCCCAGAAAATCTCATCCATTGCAGAACGTGTCTCAAGATTAGGTAATTGCACCATGGCAAGACTTTTATGCCAGTGTTTAATCACCTTGCCCCATTTTTTGGTGTTGAGTTGTTCAGTACCAATATTAAACGTAGGTGTCTCTTTATCAATTCTGAGATGATTATAGGAATGTAAATCGTAGACAAGGCAATTGCCGTGCAATGCTTCGATTTTTTTTATAACAGCACCCAGTATTCGGTAAAACAGGGCATGCTTTTCATAACTGATCTTTTTTTCGGTTTTGGACAGAGCTTTTTGCCATACAGTTTTACCCCAGGCTTCTTCATAGACAGCACTTTCTGGTGGCCGATTCAAATCGTATTCATAGCGGGAATCCAGAGCAATTAACGTGATTGGCATAGCAGCAACCATTTCTCCCGTAAACGGATCCTCTTCATAGAGTCGTTCGGCTTCATTTAGCAAACAATTTTTAGCCAGCGCTTCACGCAGATGATGTCCATTATGGATTGCCGTACAAATAAAAAAACCGTAATCTTCAATATTAATTTCAAATGCATGTTCGACGATACCCTGGAAATGTTGCCCGTTCCGGATTGCTTTCAGACACGCTTTTTCAGAGAGATTAAGCATCTTCTATGGCCTTCATAAATTTAATTTTTCGGGCATGAATGACATATTTACCATGTTCATTAATGTTAATGTCAGGCTAAATACCTGTTGGGATAAAAATTTAGTTTGTTTTTACTTTAATTGATATCTCTGCTCCATCTATGGCTTCAGGAGAGATAGATTCATTTTTCAATAATACACCACTTCCCATAGAAACATCTTTTTCACCTCGTTGATCCTTAAATACATTAGAGAATACCTGAACATTCTTTTCGTTTATTGCATTTTGTTGTTTTTCAGATTCTTCAATAAAATTGGGATCAACTTCCAGATTAAGTGGTTGTGATTTTTGTAATGAATCAAACTGTTTTTCTGCTGCAACTTTTTTTTCCGGGTATGATTCATCGTGAATTTTATCAGCAAATAGGCTGCTAGTGGTGATCGAAAATAATAGAAAATATAATAATATGATTTGTTTATCGAACATAATCCAATTCCTTTTACTGTATTTAATCTTAGCAGTTAAGAACCTGTTTAGTGCCCATCATAATCAACCTCCCTTTCAATATTAAAAAGCTGGGGGGAATTTATGGCGCATGGGAAACATTCTTGCTCAGATAGGAAGCTGCAGCATCCACTAAATACCGACCTTGCAAAGTAGTGCGTC